>NZ_WJEB01000060.1:0-6481 GCF_010994085.1 Gracilibacillus saliphilus
CACTGTCTACTTGACAGGGTGCAGTTCAGTTCCTCCCCTGCGCATTTTTATTATTTTTTCCAAATAAGTACCAATTTCAAGTTTCGGTACACCTAATTTGGTACTTAAAACCGTTTTTAGTACCAAATTGAATTTTGATAGAAGAAAATGGTACTAAAGCTACTTTAAGTACCAAAGACATGATATGAGGAGGCTTTTTTGGTACTTATTTTAAATATGGATAGGTAATTACGTTATTTTTTTCTAACCAATAATAAATAACGTAATTCAATTGGTTAAGTGTTAGGAAATCTTTTTTTCACTCCTTCTATCTAGTATTATCTGCTACAACCAAGGAGCCAAATCAAATGGTTCGCCAGTATATCCGAAATAGGTTAGTTATCTTTTTTTAATTGTTCTTTTCTTTTTTTTATATGAGTAACAAGCTCTTTTTCAATTTGGTCCAATTTCTCTATTGATTTTACATCTTGATATATATATCTTATAGTCTTTTTTATAGACTTCGGCAAGTTATTGAATAATTTCAATAGTGCTACACTCCTGTTTCAATATGAATGTTATTTTGTCTGTCAAGATTTATTTCATTTTAACCTAAGTAATTTATTCAAGCAAATTACATACCATCAATTGAAAAAAGATCACACCTTTCACAATAAGTGAGTGGTTTGTGATCTTTTCTTAACTAACATCAGTTTTTTAACTCAATATATTTTCTAATTAAATTCGCTAATCAATCCCGACTAAACAAATCCCGCGTATAAACCTTCTCACTTACGTCTTTCAAATCATCCGTTAATCGATTAGCCACAATAACATCGGAAACCTCTTTAAACTCAGCAAAATCCTTCACAACGCGTGAACCGTCAAATTCTGCTTCTTCCAATACTGGTTCATAAATAACAAGCTCCACGCCTTTTGCTCTAATCCGCTTCATTACACCTTGGATGGCAGACTGTCTGAAGTTATCAGAATTAGTCTTCATCGTTAAACGATAGATACCAACAACTTCCGGATTCTTCGCCAGAATGCTATCGGCAACATGATCTTTACGTGTACTGTTCGCATCTACAATAGCTTTCATCAGGTTGTTTGGTACATCTTGATAGTTCGCAAGCAATTGTTTGGTATCCTTCGGCAAGCAGTAACCACCATAACCAAAGGAAGGGTTATTATAGTGATCACCAATACGTGGATCAAACCCTATTCCTTCCACAATCTGCTTCGTATTCAAGCCACGAATTTCTGCATAAGTATCCAACTCATTGAAAAAGGATACACGCATCGCTAAATACGTATTCGCAAATAACTTAATGGCCTCTGCCTCAGTTGAGTCCGTAAAAAGAATATCAATATCCTCTTTAATAGCACCCTCAGCTAACAAATTCGCAAATACTTTGGCACGTTCTGATCTTTCCCCTACCACAATTCGTGATGGATACAAGTTATCATATAATGCTTGTCCTTCACGTAAAAATTCAGGAGAGAAAATAATATTGTCTGTATTATATCTCTCACGCACTTCCAATGTATATCCAACTGGAATCGTTGATTTAATCACCATGACAGCATCTGGATTAATGTCTAATACAGTCTCAATTACATTTTCTACTGTGCTTGTATCAAAATAATTACGATCTGGATCATAGTTCGTTGGTGTAGAAATAATCACATAATCCGCATTTTCATATGCTTTATGTCCATCTGTAGTAGCCAACAAATTCAAATCTTTCGTTTCTAAATAGGTTTGGATCTCTTCATCAACAATTGGCGATTTCTTATTGTTAATCATATCGACTTTCTCTTCCATAATGTCCAAGGCTACTACTTCATTATGCTGTGCTAATAAAACAGCATTCGATAATCCGACATAGCCTGTCCCCGCTACTGTTATTTTCATTTTCTCTTTTCACCTCTAAAATAATTCTTGTACTTTATGATAACTTTCTATCGTTCCAATATCATATCGTAAGCCTTCAAATGTAAAGGCATATACTGGCTTCTGATGAATTAACCAGGGGATAAAGTTCCCCGGTGCATCCGGGTTATTCCCTTCTGCTAAATATTGCTTAAACAAAGGTAATGTCTCTGCCTTATATAAATAAAAAGGTGGTACAGCTAAATTTGATTTTGGTTCTTGTGGTTTCTCTTCAAATGAAGTAACCAATCCTTCTGCATTTACTTCGACAATACCAGTTCGTTTCATTTCCTCAGGGTCATCTAACTCATGAGCCGTAATACTATCTGCATTCACCTCTTGATAAAAGTGAACAAAATCGACTAATTCAAAATCAAAGAGATTATCACCAGCTAGTACCATGATGTCCTCGTCAATCTCATGCTGATCCAATACATACTGGATATCAGCAATCGCTCCTAATCGATTATCATTGGTTGTCGTATGATCATTGACGACGATTATCTGCTTATTGCCTTGATAGCTTGCAACCCAGTCTTGAAAACTTGGCGTAAATTTCTCATTGGTAACAATATATACTTCGTCAATGGAATTGACTTTTTCGACCTTCTCGGTAATATGATTCAAGATCGGTTTCCCTGCAACTTCTAATAAAGGTTTCGCTTTATTCTTCGTTAAGGGATATAACCTTGTCGCATAGCCAGCTGCTAGGATTATACATTTCATCTTTTTCCCTCCATGCTAACATCCTATTTTAAAATAGTTCCGATATCCTCTGCACCTACAAGACGAGCTCCATTGTTGGTTTTACAAAAATGAACTTTGTATACGTCTTTGTATGCTGGATGTTGGTTTGGATAAACAGCATCAATGTTTGCTTTGATTTGTTCTTTGTATGCTGGGTCAATCAATCCAATACAACAACCTCGATATCCTGCCCCGCTAAAACGGGCTCCATATACACCCTCTGTCTCTTTCAACACTTGATAAATAGTGACCAACTCTGGACAGCCTGACTCATATTGATAAATCGAGCTCTCTCCAGATTCAAACATTAGTTTACCAAACTGGACAAGATCTCCTTGTTCCCATGCTTCAATCCCACTACGTACACGCTCCTGTTCGGTAAAAAAGTGATCAAGCCGCTTACGGAATTTGCCTGGAACTTGGTCACGATACCTGCGATAATGCTCTTCTGAGATATTTCGAAGTTTCACATCTTGTAAGGCAGTTCGCTTGAGACCTGCTAATTCTTCTACAATCCAGCCTGCAACTTTGCATTCGTCTACTCGGTTGTTGTAGTCTGTGCTAATTAGTGCTTGTGTCACACCTGAGTATACTACTACTACTTCAAATTCCGGCATAGAATTAGCTTTATCTACTAATTGATGTTCTTCTGTTTGGCAATCCATCACAAGTAAATGATTATCCTTGCTTAAGATGTTCGCTGACTGATCAAGAATACCATTTTTTAATCCGATAAATTCCGTTTCGACCCAGTGACTATAAGAAATCAAATCTTTCTTAGTGTAATCGAGTTGATTAGCTTCACTTAGGGCCATTAAATAGGCAGTTGTTACTGCAGCAGAGGAACTTAGACCGCCTATCGGTAATTTTCCACTAATCACTGCTTGGAATCCATATCGAAGTTTACGGTCTTGCTGTAACGACAATACGGCTCCACGAATATAATTCCCCCAAAAGCCAGGTAACATCTCCGGAACTCGATCTATATGAAAATATTCTTCATCTGGGAAATCCATGCTACTAACTCGAATGTAACCATCATCTGAAGGAGCAAAAACCATTTCGACATACGCATCCAATGCCATACCTGTGACAATACCATCTTGGTGATCCACATGAGCACCTAGTGGACAAATACGCAATGGTGATTGGATTAATCGTACTTGCTGTTCTCCATATAATTGTGTAAATGTATCAACAAGTTTTTGCATATTAGCTACTCCATTCACAATGTTGATCTCGCATACTAAATTATAACAAATAAATAACTCTATTTCTTGAAATAACCCACTTTTATTTATCTTTGTTTATAAAAACTATCAAAGAAATAATTTCTTCAATCCACATGCAGGAATCCATGGGTTATCATATGCGGTTAATAATAGTATTAATTGGCACTAGGTATTCACCCAAAAAAAGGATACCTTGAGAGGCATTTAACCTATCAAGGTATCTTTTTAAAATAACATTTTGTCTCGATATCATTGGGTCCAACTAATTCACTGCCTATATTTGCTACTCTTAATCAGTGATAGGATAGAGTTCTTCAAATTTGTTATGGTTTCAGACATCTAAGTTCCCTCAACAAATCTTTTGAAATCGCAAAAAATAACATACTAAAAGATCTCATTACAAAAGAACTGTTTCAAATGCATCACTTAACATGGAATCAAAATTTTCAAATGACTGAATGACTGTTCCAGAGGGCTTATCGAGTTCTACATATACACTGTCTTTTACATCATAGCAATACCATGCTGTATCAGAATCTCCGAAAAATATATATTGTTTTTGCCAATGATTTTCATACCAAAGTTCATTTGTCTCAATAAAACCATAAATCTCTTGGTCAACTTCCCTATCAAGTAAAGCTTTATCAACACCGTAGATTACTAGCCCATTAAAGTCTAGGCCATTGATTTTCTTTAAAAATTCAATATATGAATCAGGTAAAGTAATGTTTCCTAGTTTATCCGGAATATTACTATTCATTCTTATAACTTCTGTAGCTGATGCTGGATGTCTTAGTGAACCACCGTATTTCACTTCTATCTTTTCTATTTCTATCAACAAGTCTTTCCACTGGGGCATATTACTCTTCCCTTCTTTTTTAAGGTTTTGGTTGGTAAACATCTTCCTTAAACAAAGGCCAATTTATTGTTTTACTTTCATTTGGAGCTAATCCTCGTGTTAGAAAGTTTTGTTCATTGGTAACTGTTTTATGATAAGGGTCATTTTTTATTAGGATTAAGTTACTGAAATCATTTGTACCGCCATCATCTAATGGTAAATTGTGATGTACTTACCATCCTTTAGGGTTAAGTCCATCTTTCATCCTTGCAATGTCATCTTCACCTACACCTGCATTTCTAAGATGCTTAACTCTTAAAGGATCATTAGCGAATTCTTTAAGGAAGTTCTTCTTAATAGATCTGTTAAATTCCTTTCTTAGCTTAGCTGTTTCTTCAGGAAGTCTTTTAGTGTAAATAGTTTCTTCTACTCTTACACCTTTTAAATGAATTTTCTCTCCTTTTAGAGTTCCTATAAATAAACTATCATTTGCACTATTCTTCTGTGCACCAATCCTACCAAACCCATCCCCACTCCGTCCAACATCCCCAACATTATCCCCAAACCGATAAATCTGCTCATCTACTAATCTCACATTGTCTGCACCATTCAGCCCATTCATCGCTGGCTGCATCGTTTGCGGAAATAGATTAAAATGGTACAACCATCATGAACTCTCGATTCTTAAACTAATCAATTGCTATTTGTCCAACTCAAATCCCCTCAGTAAAACATTGAAAAAACCTTGAAAGGCTTTTAGCCAATCAAGGTTTTCTTCATTATAATTCTATTTTGTTTTAACAGCCTCTTTTAATTGTTCAATTACTTCATAGAGCCACTGAATTGGTTCTAAACTAAAAGCGGGAAAATACACACCGTCTGCACAAGATTGAATGTATTCATTCTTTTCAATATCTGTATACTCACTTCGAATAAAATCCGTTAAAAAGGTAATAGCAAATTCCAAATACTCTTTACTTTCCTCTGCTATTAATTCCTCTAATGCTTTTTCTGGTGAATCAATATCTTGATGAAAAGTACCAGCCAAAAATTGAAAAACAGGTTCTTTTAGTTTGTTGGAAGACAATATAACATCTCACCCTTCAGTATTAATTTGGATAACCAGTTAAAATATAATTTCCATCTCGATCCTTTTTCAAAACAATTCTAGCATTTGTCATATTTTTAATAGTTGTAGAACCTCTTTTTACACCCCGTCCAATGACTTCAGTTCCTTCATAAGTCAAAACTAAAGTTGACTTACTTTGAGGATTACTTAGCCAAGACTCAATTGCTTTTTTGTTATCTATATCACTTAAGACCTTACTAGCAACTTTCTCAGCAACAGCTCTATCTTTAAAAGTGGAAGAACCATTAATTCTAGGATTATTTTTAATTCTTTCTAATAATTCATCATCAGATTTTCCCACATGTCTTTCAATCAAATGCCCACCCTTTGCCTCATGTGTAGCTAAACCACCACCAGGGGCAAGAAAGCTTTTATCTCCCTGCTTAACGTTATCTATACCTTTACTACCAATCCTACCAAACCCATCCCCACTCCGTCCAACATCCCCAACATTATCCCCAAACCGATAAATCTGCTCATCTACTAATCTCACATTCCCCGCACCATTCATCGCCGGCTGCATGGTCTGCGGAAAAGGATTAAAACGGTTCAGTCTGTTCGCAAACTCTTGGACTGCTCTTAGCTGCTCCGCGGATAGTTCTTTCACTTGTTGTTTCGTG
>NZ_WJEB01000061.1:0-263 GCF_010994085.1 Gracilibacillus saliphilus
ATCCCCAACATTATCCCCAAACCGATAAATCTGCTCATCTACTAATCTCACATTCCCCGCACCATTCATCGCCGGCTGCATGGTCTGCGGAAAAGGATTAAAACGGTTCAGTCTGTTCGCAAACTCTTGGACTGCTCTTAGCTGCTCCGCGGATAGTTCTTTCACTTGTTGTTTCGTGGTTTTTAGGGTATTGCTAGACAGTTCGCTCAGCTTTTTCATTTTGGCAGAAGCGGTGCCAGCTTTGACTCCTTGCGCGGCGGAAA
>NZ_WJEB01000062.1:0-3123 GCF_010994085.1 Gracilibacillus saliphilus
TTCTACAAAGGAATAACTGGTTTTTCTGTTGGTGAAAGATTTGTTCAATATCTAAATATCAATCTCCTTTTGTTTTGTACTAGTCATAATAATTAACAAGAAATTCAAATGGTAGTATTAGCCTATACTATCTTCTAGGTAAAATGTAGTAAAATATGTATTGGTTTGTATCTCCTTTTATAGTGGAGGTGAGTTATGTTGAATAGGAAAGTAAACATCTCTGAAGTAAGTTCTTTTTATCAGGAGATGAAAAGAACTACTCAATCTATTCGAGAAAGTATAGAAGAGGTAGAAACCAATATAGATCAGATCATGCACATGGATACGTTCCAGGGGAAGGCAGCAGAAGCTGCAAAGGAATATTTTAAAATCTTGCATGGTTCTCTTTTACAAGCCTTTGCAGGTGTATTTGAACAATTAGAAACGAACTTAGCAAAGCATATCCAAGATTTTCAAGAAAATATTGATACTAGTAATAAAGCGTTGATACAAGATAGTTATCTTGAAGCACAGGAGGATGATATACTACATACATACAATCAACTAGAAAATGTTTCCACAGAAGTAAAACACATTATATCAAGTGTTGCTGATTTAACGACTGCTTTTGCCCCTTCAATTAATCAGGTGCAGAATAGTAATGAAGCTAGTATACAGGTCATGCAAAAGCTATCTGATAAGTTGGATGCCTTCGCTTCAGGACATAAACGGGATCAGATGGAAATGGAAGGTGCACTTCAAGAAGTAAGATCCTTGATGAGTAAAGTAGAGAAGGCAACTAGCAAGACATCATCTGCATCTACAGACTTCCAAACGAAACTGCCTATGATCAAAAAGTATATGGTAGAAGCGAAGGAGAATACATATTTCAATAGGATGCTTCTCTCCCAGGAAGAACGATCAAGAAGATCAATATTAGAATCGAGAGAATTCCCTAATCTAACTAAATCAGAAGGTTTACAAAAATACGAGAAAAAATCTTCTTTAGAGGCTTTTTTAGAACCGGTTACCAAATCAGCAAATAGTTTTAAAGAAATTGGTCTATCCATTTATGGCGAATTAGAAACAAGAAATGAAAAGAAACATGATTCGACTTACGATTACGTGAATTATCTTACAATGGGGCTACCGGATGGTGCTGTCAACTTTTATCATGGAATGGATGCCAGGTATCAAGCTATGAAAAAGGATTTTAATGGGTCGACATTTCTTAATTATTTATCAATAGGAACAACGGAAATGGCAACTAGAGCAGTCAATCCGGAAGATCCCTTGTCCGCTGAACACTGGATGGATAGTATAGGCTTGGCTGGGATTTTAGCAGGTGGTGGAGCTGTTGGGACAACGTTGCGAAATAGTAGCAGAACTTTCGCTAATAGTACTCAAGGAAATTATGAAATTTATCTTGGGAAAAATCAAGAACAAAACCTTTCACATCCAGTTTTAAATAATATACGTACAGGGAGTGCTTTGAAGAAAACAGACGGACAACATGGTTTTAATGATATTATCGACAATTACGTAAAATATGCTGACGAATTTGAATTAGTAGGAGGAGACGGAATTAACAGAAAATTATATCAAATCGAAGGTGGACTAAAATATTATGATTATAAAGATATATACAACAAAGATTTAAGAATTAAAGAGAGAAAAGAGACTGTGATTGACAACAAAGGTATATTTGAGTGGATAGTTGATCCGAACAAAGGAATTACACATAGAAGGTTTATTCCTAATGGAACAATCACAGGATATCCGAATCAAAGACCATAAAAGTAAAGGTGATCATAATGAACATTAATTTAGAGACATTTAAACAACATAATATAAATTACGATTGGAAAACAATATACGTGGGTTTTAAACTTAAGCTAATAAAATCTAGGGAAATAACCAATTATGCAGTGGAATTTTTAACTAAACACCCAGAGACTAACAATCAGAATATTATAGAACTTGCATGGGGAGAGGACGGTATTGATCACGAGTATTTACTATTGAATTTAATGTCAGATTTAGGGATCGATGAGTCTCTCACACGGACGGATGTTTGGGATCTCGAGAAAAGAAAATGGAGATTTAATGCACTAGTTAATTTGAAAATGAGTTATATAGATAAACACGAAGAACTATTGAATAAAATTGCTGAAGTTTATGCTGATTTTCAATACCCTGAAGATATGGATAATTTTATACACTATCTTCCTCCAAAAGAAGGTGTTAATCCTACAAACTATTCTCAACAGGAGAATGAGATCAGACTGATAAATTTATTTATTAACTTTCTTGATACTGAACATCAGTATTTACAAAATGTTTAGTTTTTTATCTGATTTTCATGACTATAGACTAAATGAATAAATTAATTCTGGATCTGAGTTAATTCTTTAAGAGGTAGTGGATGATATACAAAAGTTCACTATATTAATAGGAGAATTGTATTATGACTGAAAATGAAAGAATTAAGATCCAAATAGACAAAGTTGTTGAACTTGTAAACGAGAAAAAAAATCATAATAATCATCAGTTTCTAGACACACTTTTGAACAAATTACAGAAACAGTTAAACGATTTAGAAAATATGGATTTAAACAATATTAAAAATAACCCTCGAATAAAAGGTGCGCTAAGAGCTTATTTTGATACTAATTTAGCTAAAAGTTATACAGATCCACTTGTATTAGAGTTAGATAAATTAGAAGTTATGTTAACTTCTTAGCTTATTAGGAGGTAAGATTATTCCAGTAAAAAATCAGGAGAATAAAGTTCTTAAAGAAGCAGAAGAAGTAAAAATACAGATTAAATCAGAAATAAATGCTCACAAGAATGGAAACGGAAAAGATGGTAATGTATCGCAATTAATGAAGTTTTATGATGAAATTGAAACGATGCTTAAAACACCGAATTTTGTACCTTCATATCCTCGGATAATAGTGGATATGTGGGATTTCAATAGTAAGTTAGGGGAACGTTTGTTGAATTTGTATGATATGTATAAAAAAGTTTAAAATTCGAAGGGATCTTTATTTAGAGAATGGTTTATATAATTAAATAGAGTAATTATCTTTTTAGTTTGCAATTACACCGCATGTCAAATGCCATGCAGAAGCTGGGTGTAAA
>NZ_WJEB01000063.1:0-3040 GCF_010994085.1 Gracilibacillus saliphilus
CCACCAGTTCACACTGGTGGTTTTGATTTTATCAAAAATTACAGGAGGTGAAATAATGGAACTGAACCTAGAATCAAAAGTAATTTTACAACCTCTTAATGTCAGAAAAGACAAGAAACATTATATAGTGGAAAAAGAGCAAACTGGTGAATTTTTCGAAATGCCGGAAATTTGCATAGAGGCAATCGAAAAAATTAATAATAATGAATCATTGGATATTATTGAAAAACAATTAACCGATAAGTACAAAGAAGAAGAGGTTAATCTAGTAGATTTTCTCCAGCAATTAGTCGATTTAGGGTTGGTAAAAGAGATTGACGGTAAGGACATGATCACTCATACAAAAGATCAATCCGCAACAGGATTTACAAAGATTTCTCCTTCAATAGCCGGATTATTATATAATAAGTTAACCATCCCATTTTTCATTATCTTGATTATATTTAATCTTATTATTTTTGCGTCCTTCCCTGATTTGTTACCAACTTATAAAGATATATTTATATTCGACTCCATGGTATTTAACATTTTGACTTATATGCTTTTATCAATCATTCTACTCATTCTCCATGAGTTGGGGCACATTTTAGCTATAAGATCTTTCGATTTATTGGCAGATGTTCAAGTAGGGAATCGTTTGTTTTTGGTTGTTGCAGAAACTGACTTAACGGCTGCTTGGAAACTACCATCAAAACAAAGAAATCTATTATTTTTAGGTGGTATGTTCATTGACCAACTGATACTGTTTACCGTATTATTAATCAAACTGACAGTATCTATTGATCATTATCTTATTAATGGAATATTATCGGTAGTAGTACTGGATATATTTATTAGAACAATTTATCAATGCTGTTTCTATATGAAGACGGACTTATATTATTTAGTAGAAAACATGACAGGCTGTTATAATTTAATGGAGAACGGTAAAAATTATATGGCAAAATGGATTCCATTTATTAAAGTAGATGAAACAAGTACTACCTTTGAAGGTGAAGAAAAAGTAGTCAAATTATATGGTGTATTTTCCTTCATCGGAGTCATACTAACGATTAGTTTATTCATTATATATTTCATTCCCCAAACGATTTACTTAATGGTAAATACACTACCACACTTAATGAATCCAATCGATAATCCCTACTTCTGGGATGCATTGGTAATCGTGGCACAATTTATTCTAATGATCAGTTTATTGATTTATTCGATTAGAAAAAAGAGAAAATCTGCTTCAACTTAAGTTTTCTAGATATAAAAAATCGAGCTACAATAGCTCGATTTTTTAGCTGAAGACAGCCTCATTGATAACTTTCATTTTTTCTTGCTCTAGCATATTTTTTGGAATCACTTTCGTTACTTCTTTATTCATATTACTAGACAAATCTTCCGCTTCCTCTTTGTTTCCGACTAAAATAATCTTCTTCCAGTTTTTATCTTTTGCTAATTTGTCGAGGCTTGTAGCTATGCTTTTATACCAACGATAGCGGTTAGCTTCAAAACGGGCTTCGAATTGTTCTTGTTTTGTGTTTTTTCCGCCAGATCCCATAGATGGCTGGGCTCGATGTGGTCCGGTATGTTCACGCCAATCTTCGGTATCGAGATCTAATTGATACAACCTAGTATCTTTTAAGTTTCCAAGTTCAGTATCCAATATTTTAATGGATTCTTTCTGTGTAAGGATGATACCTGTTTCTGGGAACTGATCAAGCATTTTTTTGATCTGATCTAATTTAGGTGTTTCTTCCCAACTAAATTCAGTTTCAACGGGCATTTGGAATTTCTCAGCAAACCAAATCGACTGATCACCTGTTGCAAATATTACCACGCTTTTGGCTAAGTTTTGTTCATTTTCATGCATATACTTTTCGACCATTTCTTTAACGGCCCAATAATTTCTTTTTTCTTCACTATCTCCGTCCATTTGTAAGTAGTTTTCAAAGCTATTTAATCCATTTTTTAAATGCAACTTCCATTTGCCACCTTGTTGTTCAGGATCAGCTGGATCAGTGTTTAAATACATACTAAATACGCGTTGTGGCTTTTCCAAATAAACATCTTCCAACTTTTTGATTTCTTTATTGATATCCATAAAGTGTTACACACTCCTTTTTAGTATTATCGATTCTAGTTATCCTCTAACCGTTGTGAATATGTTTAAACATCAATCACAATATTTTGAGAATTATTACCTAACAAAATGTAAATAGCTAATAAAGAACTGCCCAAAATAGTATACTAGCATTAATCGTATTTCCCGGGAAATGCCCCCAGTTTAGTGGAGGAATCCTACTAGTGGAAATATAACCTTAAGAGGATGTGGTTAAAATGTGTGGTAGATTTACCTTAGATACATCGATAGAAGTTCTGGAAAGTGAACTAGGTATCGTTCTGACCGAATTTCAACCGAGTTATAATATAGCACCTACGCAACAAGTACTGTCCATCGTAGGAACCAATCAAGGGAGAAAAGCTGGTTATCTTCAATGGGGACTAGTGCCAGTCTGGGCAAAAGATCCTAAAATAGGAAGTAAAATGATAAATGCTAGAAGTGAAACAGTTGATGAAAAGCCTTCTTTTAAACGATTATTATCACGAAGACGATGTTTAATTGTGGCAGATAGTTTTTACGAATGGAAACGAGAAGAAAAAGAAAAGCAACCATATCGAATTACGGTAAACGATGGTCAGCTATTCACTTTTGCGGGATTATGGGATCGTTGGAGCAGTGGAGATCAAGAGATCGTCTCATGTACAATTTTAACCACGAAGCCAAATAGACTTATGGAATCGATACATGATCGAATGCCAGTTATCTTACAAGATAAAGGTCAAGATAATTGGATTGATCCAACGATCGACGATAAAGCTTTCTTGAAATCATTTCTGTTACCATTGGATGATTCTCTAATGAAGGCTTATCCGGTTTCCAAAAAAGTAAATAATCCTAGGAATAATGATCAATCATTAATAGAACCTATTTAGAATGTACAAAATAATGTACATTCTTTTTTTAGGACAAGAAAGTATAAAATTTTGCGCA
>NZ_WJEB01000064.1:0-2957 GCF_010994085.1 Gracilibacillus saliphilus
TCTCCTAAGGTTATACTAGACACCCCTCAAATATAGTTAATAAATTTCAAACTTCAAACCGTTTTGAACACAAGCTTCTTTAAGTTTTTCTCTCCTGGTACCAGATGATGTATACCAAATTACCTTTGGTACATGTTTATATTGCTTAGCAATTATTCTGGATAATTCTTTATATTTTTTTATCTTTTCGTAATTAGTTTTCATTGTCTGTACATTGTCGATCTCCACAAAGCAATATATACCATTCTTTTTAAACATAGCGTCAGGAATTAAAGTATTCTCTCCATATTTAACTGGAACCTCTTTTCTCCAGTCATTTGGCATACCTAATTTAATATATAAATCATTTCTCATTAATGTGTGTTTTATCTTGTCACGTTTTAATTTCCTCTGATTAGATCCAACTCGTTCTTTACCTCTATTGGATAGATAATATATTTTCTTTTCGTATCGTACAGCAGCGAGTAACTTTTCCTTTTCCATTCTGTGCAATATCCGGTGTGCATTGCGGTCACCGCCTAATTGTTCTAATACCTGAAGCTGTTCTCGTGTAGCAAAATTCAAATCATCCAAACGTAACAAAATCTTCTCTTCTCTTAACTTTCTTTTTTCTTGATGTTTCATTAAGTTCATACCTCCTCAATTTATTTAAGATATCTTTATCTGAAATAAAGGGTACCTGTATGATTTGTTTGTCATGTGTCCTATAGATAGCTCTACCTGGTACAGTTAACTCTTCTGCTCCCTGTTCATCTATTGCAACTCTTGATGCAATTTCAGTTGGTAATCTAAAACTTATTTTCGCATCACTATTTTGTTTGATTTGCCGTGGTAACGTGTCTGCAGTAGGATACTGTGTGCAGAATATATTACGGTAACCAAGTGCTCCAGCAACACGACAAACCTCACTTAAAACTTGTTGGCAATACCTAAATTTATTTTTCTCTTCTTTTGAATGGTGTGCAGCTGGTGTAAGTTCTGCTGCTTCATCTACAATGACAAAGGTACGTTTGTTTATTGAAGTATCCAATATATTCGAATACCCTTTCGATTTGAAGTGCTGCATATCCGATTTTATATTCTTGTTTATTTGCTGCAGTAATTTATAGGCTTCATCAACATTGCTCGCCACTTCTTTGACCTGTCTCAATTTTTGATACCTAGAAAATTCTAATCCACCTTTAAGATCAACAATGTAGAATTCTACATCTTCAGGATGATTGTAACTAAGATGTGCCAAGATTAATTTCAGCAGTACAGTTTTCCCTTGCCTAGTCATTCCGGAAACTGTCATATGCGGTACTTGATCAAAATCATGATAAACATTTTTATTGCCAAGTGTAAAACCGATGGGTAAGGTCCAAGTATTTGAATCTTGAAAATAATAATCATACTTACTTTTCAGTTCTTCATCATAAACATTAATAAATAGTTTCTTTTGCATTTTTATTGTAACTGGCTTATTCAATGTTTTATGCAGGATAGTTTCTAGTTTCGGGTCATCGATAAGGCCATACGGTAAATGATAAATGTAGGTTGTGTGATTATCCGATTTTATGGTCCTTATATGAAATGGCATCTGTTCTTTAAATCCATACTTAATATTCTCGAATACCAAGTCAATTTTTTCTCGATCTGATTTATTACGGAAGAACGAATAGTGCAAAAAAGCACTAATACCTAACCAGATACTTGCTTCAACTAACATATTGAAACCTCCCTTCATTTGTATATACATTTGTATATACATTTCTATATTCTAGGTATGAAGTATAAAATGAATATTCCAATGTTGTAATATCAACTATTTAAATATTATACACAAGCAATGATTTCTGGAGCGTATAAACGAAAAAGCGAAAGCGATTTTTGCTTGAGCCTTTTGAGTGAATGTGTTTAATAAAGCATATGCTAAGGAAGCTTGTTTGTTGAACTAAAAATACAAAGTAAATTGAATTAAATATATAAAGGAATTCAAAGTATAAATGTTGAATGTATATAAAAGGTGATGATGATGAGGTCAAGAATTGGTTATTGGATTGAACATCGTGGATATAAGAAGAAATATGTAGCTGAAAAGATTGGAGTAAGTCAAACTGTCCTATCCAGATGGATAAATAATGTTAGCATGCCATCTGTTAAGAAACTGTTTGAATTAGCTGAATTGTTAGATTGTAAAGTGGATGATTTATACGAAAAAGATAGCGATTAGGCTATATTAAGAACGAGCAATGATAAAAAAGCCCAGGTTTTCCACGCCTGGGCTTTAACTACATAGATTATATTGTATTCGCAACTTGTAACTACAACCGTCTATTTACCTCTGATCGAACTTTTTCATACTCAGATTGACTGATACCTAAAGACTTCCTTCTGTTAGCATGACCATTACCGTGCTTACCTTGAATAACTTCGGTAGCCATTTGGTTAATAGATTTACCACTTGACTTAGGTTTATCGCCTAAAAGGATTTCATTAACACGTTTTTGTACTGCATCATATTGGCTACCTAATGCCTTTTTACGTGATGCGCCTGTACCGTACTTTCCAGCAATCACCTCTTGTGCTAGTTGATCAATACTTTTATTCTTAGATGGTTTCTTTTTGCTGTTTGAACTATTATTACTAGTTTTCTTTAATCCAAAGATTTTCACTAAACCATTCACATGGCCTTGCGCTACCTTATCTAAGAATGAATTAGATTTAAGGTTTCTGGCATCTTTGGAATCGTCAATAAATCCGCTCTCTGTTAGGATTGCTGGCATTCTTGATTCACGTACCATATGGAAGTTAGCTTGTTTTTTACCGCGATTATCAAATCCTGTAGCATTGATCAATTCGGCATTCATGATATTTTGGTTAGCTTTAGTAGCTTCAGATACACCGCCATTATAGATGAAATCCTCGTAACCACGACCACCACCGCCATTAATATGAACAGATACTAAATAATCTGC
>NZ_WJEB01000065.1:0-2920 GCF_010994085.1 Gracilibacillus saliphilus
GTATAGTTAAGTCCTCGATCGATTAGTATTCGTCAGCTGCACATGTCACCATGCTTCCACCTCGAACCTATCTACCTCATCGTCTCTGAGGGATCTTACTCTATCGAATAGATGGGAAGTCTCATCTTGAGGGGGGCTTCATGCTTAGATGCTTTCAGCACTTATCCCTGCCACACGTAGCTACCCAGCGATGCTCCTGGCGGAACAACTGGTGCACCAGCGGTGTGTCCATCCCGGTCCTCTCGTACTAAGGACAGCTCCTCTCAAACTTCCAACGCCCACGACGGATAGGGACCGAACTGTCTCACGACGTTCTGAACCCAGCTCGCGTACCGCTTTAATGGGCGAACAGCCCAACCCTTGGGACCGACTACAGCCCCAGGATGCGATGAGCCGACATCGAGGTGCCAAACCTCCCCGTCGATGTGGACTCTTGGGGGAGATAAGCCTGTTATCCCCGGGGTAGCTTTTATCCGTTGAGCGACGGCCCTTCCATTCGGTACCGCCGGATCACTAAGCCCGACTTTCGTCCCTGCTCGACTTGTAGGTCTCGCAGTCAAGCTCCCTTCTGCCTTTACACTCTGCGAATGATTTCCAACCATTCTGAGGGAACCTTTGGGCGCCTCCGTTACATTTTGGGAGGCGACCGCCCCAGTCAAACTGCCCACCTGACACTGTCTCCGAACCGGATCACGGTTCTGGGTTAGAAGGTCAATACAGCCAGGGTGGTATCCCACCGGCGCCTCCACGTAAGCTAGCGCTCACGCATCTCAGGCTCCCACCTATCCTGTACAAGCTGTACCAACATTCAATATCAGGCTACAGTAAAGCTCCACGGGGTCTTTCCGTCCTGTCGCGGGTAATGTGCATCTTCACACATAGTATAATTTCACCGGGTCTCTCGTTGAGACAGTGCCCAAGTCGTTGCACCTTTCGTGCGGGTCGGAACTTACCCGACAAGGAATTTCGCTACCTTAGGACCGTTATAGTTACGGCCGCCGTTTACTGGGGCTTCGGTTCAACGCTTCGCAGAAGCTAACGCATCCCCTTAACCTTCCAGCACCGGGCAGGTGTCAGCCCCTATACTTCGCCTTTCGGCTTCGCAGAGACCTGTGTTTTTGCTAAACAGTCGCTTGGGCCTTTTCACTGCGGCTTCTCGCAAAAGAAGCACCCCTTCTCCCGAAGTTACGGGGTCATTTTGCCGAGTTCCTTAACGAGAGTTCTCCCGATCACCTTAGGATTCTCTCCTCGCCTACCTGTGTCGGTTTGCGGTACGGGCACCCTTTTCCTTGCTAGAGGCTTTTCTTGGCAGCGTGAAATCCGGAACTTCGGTACTATATTTCCCTCCCGATCACAGCTCAAGCTTGCCAGACGGATTTGCCTATCTGACGCTCTTACTGCTTCGACGCACACATCCAGTGGTGCGCATTCCTTATCCTTCTGCGTCCCCCCATCACTCAAACGGAATTGGGTGGTACAGGAATATCAACCTGTTGTCCATCGCCTACGCCTTTCGGCCTCGGCTTAGGCCCCGACTAACCCTGAGCGGACGAGCCTTCCTCAGGAAACCTTAGGCATTCGGTGAAGAAGATTCTCACTTCTTTTTCGCTACTCATACCGGCATTCTCACTTCTAAGCGCTCCACCAGTCCTCACGGTCTGACTTCGCAGCACTTAGAACGCTCTCCTACCATTGTTCGAAGAACAATCCGTAGCTTCGGTGATACGTTTAGCCCCGGTACATTTTCGGCGCAGCGTCACTCGACCAGTGAGCTATTACGCACTCTTTAAATGATGGCTGCTTCTAAGCCAACATCCTGGTTGTCTGAGCAACGCCACATCCTTTTCCACTTAACGTATACTTGGGGACCTTAGCTGACGGTCTGGGCTGTTTCCCTTTCGACTATGAACCTTATCACCCATAGTCTGACTCCCAAGGTAATATGATTGGCATTCGGAGTTTGACTGAATTCGGTAACCCGGTGAGGGCCCCTAGTCCAATCAGTGCTCTACCTCCAACATACATCCCTTGAGGCTAGCCCTAAAGCTATTTCGGAGAGAACCAGCTATCTCCGTGTTCGATTGGCATTTCACCCCTACCCACACCTCATCCCCGCACTTTTCAACGTACGTGGGTTCGGGCCTCCAGTCAGTGTTACCTGACCTTCACCCTGGACATGGGTAGATCACACGGTTTCGGGTCTACGACCACCTACTCATTCGCCCTATTCAGACTCGCTTTCGCTGCGGCTCCGTGTCTTCCACTTAACCTTGCAGGGGATCGTAACTCGCCGGTCCATTCTACAAAAGGTACGCCGTCACCCATAAAAGGGCTCCGACTACTTGTAGGCACACGGTTTCAGGTTCTCTTTCACTCCCCTCCCGGGGTGCTTTTCACCTTTCCCTCACGGTACTGGTTCACTATCGGTCACTAGGGAGTATTTAGCCTTGGGAGATGGTCCTCCCGGATTCCGACGGAATTTCACGTGTTCCGCCGTACTCAGGATCCACTCCGGAGGAAACACGCTTTCGACTACAGGGCTCTTACCTTCTGTCGCGGGTCGTTCCAGACCGCTTCGTCTAACGTGTTTCTTGGTAACTCCAATGGAGTGTCCTACAACCCCAAAAAGCAAGCTTTTTGGTTTGGGCTAATTCCGTTTCGCTCGCCGCTACTCGGGAAATCGCGTTTGCTTTCTCTTCCTCCGGGTACTGAGATGTTTCAGTTCCCCGGGTCTGCCTCCTATACCCTATGAATTGAGGTATAGGTTCTACTCCATGACGAGTAGAGGGTTTCCCCATTCGGAAATTCTCGGATCACTGCCTACGTACGGCTCCCCGAGACATATCGGTGTTTGTCCCGTCCTTCTTCGGCTCCTAGTGCCAAGGCATCCACCGTGCGCCCTTCTTCACTTAACTATACT
>NZ_WJEB01000066.1:0-2480 GCF_010994085.1 Gracilibacillus saliphilus
AAGTAGAGTTGGGAATGGTACTAAGGGTAAAGGTAATCTTGATAAAACGTATAAAAGACCTTCTGGATATAGAAAAGGCGTTAGAGATGAAGTCTGGGAAAAAGCTAAAGACACAGATGGTAATGTAAGAGACCCACTTACTGGCACACTTATGCATAAAGATGAGCCGTGGGGTATGGGGCACAAACCAGGTTATGAATTTAGAAAACACCAACAAAGTGCAATGGAACGAGGTATATCAAGGAAGGAATTTTTAGATGAACATAATAACCCAGACCATTATTATCCAGAATTGCCTTCCTCAAATAGAAGTCATAAGGGAGAAGATTTAACAGATGCTTATTTTGGTGATTAATAATTAATTATGATTGTAGGAGGTTTAGTATGACAGTTACTAAAGCGAACAAAATTATTGCAAGAACTGCTTTAGAAGCATTTGGGGGAAAACCTAGTGTTTCAAAATATTGGGATGAAAATAATGTGAGCAATGTTGATATCTTATCGACTATAGATAGACCTCATGAGGGTGTTACTTCTTATTCTACAATTGGTTTATCTGATTATTCAATTGGATACTCAGTTGATGAAAAAACTTTGCGAGTAGAAATTGTCGGGGCTAGTGCAACCATGTTTGAACTCTTTCCGAATGTATTATCTACATGTGCCTTCAATATTATAAATACAAAGTTGTCTATCACTCATGGTGAAATATTTAAAGGGGTAGTAAGAATGTACTATCCTGATAGTGAGATGGAACATGTATTATTTACTTCACCTTTTTTATGGGAAAAACTTATTTCCCTAGACTTTATTGATAAGAAAGTTACATGGTTACTTGCAGTACCAATTTTTACAAAAGAGTTATTATTTGCTGAGAGAGAAGGAACAGAAGCTTTAGAAGACTTGTTTGAAGAAAAAGACATAGATATATTTGATATTAGTAGAAATTCAGTTATATAACTATTATTTAACGCTGAATAGCTGTTGCTTTTCAGGGTTGTTATTTATAGACCTAGTGTCGAATGAATTAATTGTTAAATAAAGGTGAATGGAAAAAACTTGAGAATACATGGGCAGATGCACTTAAACATGGTGATGAAGTAAAGGTGAAAATAACCCCAAACTATTAGGGGAATTCACAACGCCCAGAAAGTTTTGATATTAAGTATAAAATTGGTGATGATGAATGGGAAATTAAACGATTTGATAATGAACCGGGAGGGAGAAAGTTAGATGAATGAAGAACAATTTGATAGCTTATATCAACAGATAGCGGAGGTTGTGGTAGAAACTGTACCAGAAGAATGGTCTAAGGTTTATTTATACGGTGAGGTTGTTGAAGGATCTCAGACTGCTTATTTCTATTATTATCCGCAAGGCAGTGATAAACCTATCTACAGTCATGATATTAGTGAACTATTTACCGTTAGTGAAATTGAATACAAAGAAAAATGGGAGCGATTAGTTGATTTTATACAAGAACTTTGGATAGCATTTAAAGATACTGGTCAAGATCCTTGGACAAATTTCACTATGGTTTTTGATAAGTCAGGAAAGTTCAACATTGATTTCAATTATGATGATCTTTCAAATACAGATCCACATAAAAGGAAAACCATCTGGAAGTTTGAACATCTTGGCATTATACCTAAAAGCAATTCTGGTAAAAAGCATTTAGAAAACTATTTCTTAAAACTGGAATAATTTCTGAATTATGTATAAGTAATAGGCGTCTTTTATAACAGTTAAGAAAGACGTATAATTGGAACTTAACGTAAGACCAATAAATACCCATAAATTGACTAATCTTATGTTTTGTTTAATATATACTTGAATAAGAGGTGATTTTTTATAGGGAAGGAATTTGAAGATTACTTTTCAAAATTACAAGCAGATATGGTTTCAATATGTTTAGAATATGTTTTTGAAAGAGCGAATAAAATATATATATATTGTTCATATGAAGAGGGGCTTATTTCAAGTGACTTTTTTTACAATATCAATGGAAAGATTGTTGAGAGACACAAACTCAATGATGCAATAAATGATGTTGAGAACATTGAAAACTTCTCCTATGATACGTCTGTAGATCGACAAAAAGCGGTTGTGAAAATTATAAATGATAATATTAAAGAAATGATTAAATTATGTAATAAATATAACCGTGAAATGCCAACAGAAATTAAGTTAATTTATGATGTGCAAGGGAATAAATTAACAGCAAACTATCAATATGATCTTGTACATACCAATAACCCTAATCAGACTGCAAAATCGATAGCTAGGAGCTGGTTTGAAGAAATAAAGAATAATAATTAATGTAAGACCCAACCAATTTACAAATTATTAACCTTGATCGAGTGTTTAATCTCTATCAAGGCTTTTTTATAACTAAATAATTTATTTCTAAAACCCTAGAAAATTGGAAAAAAACTGATAACTTGTAATCGCGAATATATTACCGGCAAAGATATGTTCGG
>NZ_WJEB01000067.1:0-1684 GCF_010994085.1 Gracilibacillus saliphilus
AAACACAAAAAGTCCCAATGACTATGCTACGATTGAAGTACTTAACCAAGTTTAACTCAATCTACCACCCACCAAGGAGGCCATAGTCAATGAGACTACTTAATAGTAAACAAGGGTTAAGAAGAAGTCAATTCGCAAAAGAGCTTCGTGGTATGAATTTGGAAAAAGTTTTAATTGTTCCAATCGATGTTTCTAAAGTTCTACAAAAGGCAATGATTTTGAATTATTTTGGTGAATGTATAGAATCTTCCTTTTCTTTCATGGTCAGTCGAACAGGAATGAAAGTTTTTACTGATAAAATTGAGAAAGCAAAAGAAGAGCTTCAAACGGATAAAGTTTTCATTGGGATTGAAGCCACCGGTCAATACTATGAAGATATTGTTCGCATTCTAATGGATTATGGGTTATCTGTTCATATGATTAACCCTGCATCCACCCATGAAGAAAGAAAACAACACCTAACATACACGAAAACAGATGATATTGATTTGTATTTAATTGCCGAAGTTTTGATCGGTAATAAAGCAACTAATTCAAAGTTAAGCACAGGTGTTTATAAACAACTTCAACAGATCACTCGAGCGAGAAGAAGCGAAATAGAAAAACGCTCTCGTATCAAAACGGAAATTCGCACTTACCATGATCAGATTTGGCGTGAATATCAGGGGGTCAGTACACTTGTAGATGGGAAACTCAAAACCAAAAAAATCTTTAGTGATTTTTGGGGAAAAGCGAGTGTCCACCTTCTAACCCATTTCCCTCATGCTTCTCAGATTTTGGAGCTAGGAGAATTCGGCTTACGCCAGTTATCGAAAGAACATAATTTAAAAATCAGAAAGACGTCTATTGAAAAGTTGCTCTTTGCCGCTAGGGAAAGTGTTTCAAAACCTTTGGAAGAGCTCTCTAGTGAACTATTTCTTTTAAAACAAAAACTACAAGATTTTGAGTATCACACAAATAACATAGCTAATTATGAAAAGGAAATAGAGCGATTATTTATTAATACCAATGGATTATTACTTCTAACTATTCCTGGTATAGGACTTGTGACAGCCGCAGAAATCTTTTGTGAGATGGGCGATCTTTCGCATTTTACCAACGCAAGTCAGCTTATTAAAAAAGCTGGGACAAATCCTGTTATTAAGCAATCCGGACCTGGAGCGGGATACGCAGGGCGTATTTCAAAACAAGGTAACGCTAATCTAAGAAGAGCTTTATATAACGCAGGACGAAGCCTTTCTGTTCACAATGAGGCTTTAAAACCCTTCGCTATGCGACTAAAAGATAAAGGTAAAAAAGCTGGATCAGTATACATCGCAATGGGAAACAAGCTCTTAAAAATTGCGTTTGCCATGCTTACCAAAGAAGAGCCCTTTAAATGGGATAATCCAGAATACAACTACAAAGAAGAAGTATTTAAAAAGCTAACTTTACCGTTAGCAGCATAAAAAGAACAAATAAGTAGGCTCCATTCTTTTGGTTCGAGTGGAGATCGGATCAAAATTTCCTGAGGCAATGCGACCTCGATGTCTAGCCTTATCCCACTCGAGCTGTAAATGCGGATAAGTACGTTATCTATCTATTTTGTACTCTATGCCAGATTGCATCAATGCAGATCAAAGAATCGAGTGAAAATCCCTTTCTGAATCAAGAAAATGGAGCCTATTTTATAATAAACTTGGTT
>NZ_WJEB01000068.1:0-1642 GCF_010994085.1 Gracilibacillus saliphilus
AAAAATCTGCTACTTTGGGGGAGTTATTTTTATGTCCAGAAAAGGTCATACTGCTGAATTTAAACGGACAGTATTGGATGCCTATGAAAATCAGGGATATAGCTTAAGTGAGATCCAGAGAAAGTACGGTGTACATGATACCACCCTTGTGTATTGGAGGAAAATAGTGGACAAATACGGCGTGGAAGGTTTAAAGGGGACTTCCCACAATAAAACCTACACTAAAGAAATGAAATTAGCTGCCATATCCGATTACCTTTCAGGTAATTATTCACAAAGAGATGTCATAGAAAAGCATGGGATCTCCAGTACATCAGTTTTAAGAAAATGGATGAAAGATTATAATGGTCATAGAGAAATAAAAGGACAATCGGAAGGAATGAGTCGCTCTATGACCAAAGGGAGAAAAACCACGTGGCAGGAACGTATTGAGATTGTACAAGACGCTTTAGCCAATCATAAGGATTATCATAAAACGGCGATAGCCAATCAAGTATCTTACCAACAAGTCTATCAATGGGTGCGTAAATATGAAACTGGTGGATGGGATGCGTTAAAAGACCGACGTGGTCGTTCTAAAACAGAGAAAGAATTATCACCGGAAGAAAAAATGAAGTTAGAGATACGTCGTATAGAAAAAGAGAATGAACGTCTGCGAGCAGAGAATGCCTTTTTAAAAAAGTTAGAGGAGATCGAAAGGGGGCGGTCATAACCCGTGTTCGTTTAGAAAATCGCTATTTAGCGATTCAACAACTTTACGAGGAAGAAAATTTTTCTATTATGTTATTATGCGAGATAGCAAAGGTGGCACGTGCCTCCTATTACAAATGGTTGAATCGAACACCAACAGATGAGGATAAACTAAATGAAACTTTATTAGAAGAGATGGAAAATCTCCATCAAAAAGTGAATGGGATTTATGGGTACCGTCGTATGACCATGAATTTGGAACGTCAATTTGACCGCCCATTTAATCACAAACGTATTTATCGTCTCATGAATATAGCAGGGATACAGGCTGTCATTCGCCGAAAGAAAAAGCGTTATTCAAAGTCCACACCACAACATGTTGCAGACAATCTATTGAATCGAGACTTCACAGCATCAAAACCAAACGAAAAATGGGTTACAGATGTTACGGAATTCAAATATGGCATGTCCAAAAAAGCTTATTTAAGTGCCATTCTAGACTTGTTTGATGGATCCATTGTAAGCTATAAAATCTGTACTTCTAATAATAATCCATTAGTCTTTGACACGTTGAAACAAGCTTTAGAGACGTCATCAGATGCGAAACCTTTAATCCATAGTGATCGTGGTTATCAATATACCTCACCTGGCTTTAAATATCTCATTGATAATGCTGGGATGAAGCATAGCATGTCGAGAGTAGGAAGATGCATTGATAATGGTCCAATGGAGTCGTTTTGGGGGACATTGAAATGCGAAAAGTATTATTTACATCAAAAAGACTATCACACGTACGAAGCGTTGGTTGAAGCCATTGAAGAATATATTCAATTTTATAATTACGAACGATACCAAAAACGACTAAACAGCCTTAGCCCCATGGAGTATAGGGCTAAGGCCGCCTAAACATTTTTTATTATTTCCACTGTCTACTTGACAGGGTGCAGTTCAG
>NZ_WJEB01000069.1:0-1473 GCF_010994085.1 Gracilibacillus saliphilus
AAGTAGAGTTGGGAATGGTACTAAGGGTACGGGTAATGTAAAGCATTTGGATGATGTACCAAGAATAAAAGAAGTTGAAGTTAATTTTAAAAGAAATGTTAAACATGACTCCGAAGAGTTTGCAAGACAATTAAAAGACCAAGAAAAAGGTATGAATGAATTAACGGTTGACGAGTATCTGAAAAATAGAGACAGATTTATTGCTGAAGGTAGAGCAATAGAAGGAAATGCAGCTCAAAAAATGGCTAGACAAGAAGCACTTAAAGATAAAATTGCTGAACTGCGAAAACAAGGACTTTCTAGAGCAGAGGCGACAAAGCAAGCTTCAGAATGGCTGGAAACAAAAGCAGCACTTCATAATCCAGATCAAATAGCTGGAGGAAGAACAGACATTATTGGAGGTATGGGGGATAAAAGAGTAAATTCCTCGATAGGTTCACAATGGAAATTTAGAATTGATGTTGTTGATGAGCAAATTAGGGAAATGGCGAAGAATATGTCATCTGAGCAGCTAAAGAATACTTATTTAAATGTGAAATTAACTCAATAATCAAAGGAGGGTATGTTAATTGGAAACTATATTTAGCGATTTTATAAAACATGAAACAGTTGATGATGATATTATTTTAAAATATAAAGATAAACTTCCTGAAGAATTAATAGAAATATGGAAAAAATATGGTTTTGGTACTTTCGTAAATGACTTTTTAAAAGTTATTAATCCAGACGATTATTTAGATATTTTAGAGAGAAGTTATCTAAGGTATGAGCAGGCCATTCCTATTTTTACAACCGCAATGGGTGATATTATAGTATGGGAAAAAGGTAAGTATGTAAATTTATTAAACTTTAGGAAAGGATATGTTAATGTTGTTTCCTCCGGATTTGAATTCTTTTTTGATGACTTAAAAGATAATGATTTTATGAACGATGAATTAATGTGGCAGCCTTATCCTGAAGCGATTAGTAAATACAGTGCCCCTAACTATGATGAGTGTTTTGGATACACCCCTCTATTAGGTTTAGGTGGCGCGGAAAAAGTTGAGAACCTAAAGAAAGTAAAATTGAAGGAACATATTCTTATTATTACTGAATTTATGGGAACAGTGCAGTAATGTTCAAGACTATGTTAACTATAAGCACTTGATTGCCTTATTAGGCAACAGGTGCTTTTATTTTTTTGTTAGAAATTTAAACTTTGGATGACATTGATAATGCTTAATTGAAATTCATAGCTCATGAAGGTTGTACCATCATGAAGTATTGTTTTAACACTTTGAGGAACGGAATAAGAACGAGAAATAGGCGAGATGACATTTTACATGGCAGAGATAGTTATGATATGGAATTGCTGACAAACTAACGAGATTGACAAAGCTCGTAGCGATAAACAATAAGGTAACGTGAAAGAGAGTTCTTATATTGCTTGGGCTTATAATTTTTTGGTTGTATTTTTACTAGGGACGGTCGTAT
>NZ_WJEB01000007.1:0-38103 GCF_010994085.1 Gracilibacillus saliphilus
TGCAAATTTTATACTTTCCTTACAAATAAAAAAGCCCTCTTCGATAAAAAGAGGACTCTACTACTCTTCTTATCTCTCAGGAATACTCCTGTTGGAATTAGCACCTTTTAAGCGATCGCTTAATGGTTGCCGGGTTTCATTGGGCCAGTCCCTCCACCTCTCTTGATAAGCTTATAGATATATTGTTTGCGATTCTTATAATAAAAAAATCTCTCTATATCGAGATAGAGAGATACATTACGTAACGATGAATCTCTTATCTCTTCTAAGTGAAAACACTCAGACGGAATTGGCACCTATATTAAGTAAAACACTTAATGGTTGCCGAGGCTTCTTTGGGCCAGTCCCTCCACCTCTCTTGATAAGACAAGATTAATGTTCAGTTTTCATATCCTAGTAATACACTGTACTTTACATGCTTTTGTTGGAATTGTCAATATATTTCGACAATTAAAGGAAAGTAATTACGTAAATATTCAATCGCTTTTAAAAATAGGAAATATTATACAAACAATATCAATCCTGTGGTAAAATAATCCATATAATATACTAAAGGAGGATTACATGAAATCTATCAAACTATCGTTTATTGGCTTACTGTTACTTGTATTACTTTTTAGTGTTCCTACTAGCACAATGGCACAAGAAGAATCTGGCATTGACTTTGACAAGCCTGTTGTTCTCGTACATGGTATAGGTGGTGCACCGTACAATTTCTATAGTATCGAAAGAAAATTAAGAAGTATTGGGTACGACAGATCTGATTTGCATGCGATAAACTTCAGAGACAAAACAGGCAATAATTATCGAAATTCTCGTCAACTCAGAGATTATATTGATGATGTACTTAGTGATTATGATGTTGATGAAGTAAATATTATTGCTCATAGTATGGGTGGTGCTAATACTTTACGTTATCTAACTCGCTTAGGTGGTGTGGATAAAGTCGATAAAGTAATTACACTTGGAGGTGCTAATCGCTTAGGGGAAACATCAGTCCCATCCGGGGTTGACTTCACTTCTATCTACAGCAGTTCAGATTCTATCGTATCTATCAGTTTGTCAAGAATTAGTGGTGCTGATAATATTCATGTTTCAGGCGTATCACACCTTCGTCTTTTAACGAGTAGCAGAGTACAAGATCTCATTGTTGAAAGTTTAGGAAATTAATATTATTCACTATCTAGAAGCCGTTTGGTGTTTTTCCGCCAAACGACTTCTTATATTCTATTATTTATTGCTATACTATTTGAGCCATTCTTCCGCTAATGTTCCATAAACAACATGATCCGTATAGTGATCATATAACCACTCAACACTTCTAATACGTCCTTCTTCCACAAATCCAAGTCGTTTAGGTATATCTCTACTTTTTTGATTATGGATGGCCGCTCTAATCTCTACTTTGTTAAGTTTTAGTTCCATAAAAGCATAATCTGTTAGCGTTTTAGCTACCCTTGTCATGATCCCGCTCCCTTGATACTCAACCCCTAACCAATAGCCGATATATGCAATTTTATTGGTCCAATCAATACTATTAAAACCAGCAACCCCGACAATCTCCCCATTATATAAAATAACTGTAGTAAGGTTCTTATTGTCAGCATAGCCTTTCAAACTGGATTGAATGAACTCCCTTGTATCCTCTACTTTTACTGTTGCATCAACCCAAGGTAGCCACTCTCGTAAATAGTTCCTTGAATTTTCGGTTAGATCAAATATCCTTTCTGCATCTCTTTGGTCAATTAGTTTCAGAGACAAATTCTCGTCTATTTTACAAACAAACATGTCAATCCCCCCCAATTGGTAAATTGAAAACATTTTACCAGAATGCGAGGATGAATGCTAGCATTATTTGTAAATCCCTCCCTACAAAAAAAAGAGCCCGTATAGGCTCTAAAATGTATTAAATTATTGTGACATTCGTTAAATCTGCTTTGGTTCTATTCAATGTGGCATAGGTAACTTTATCCACTGTTGCTCCGTCGAAATTCGCTTTATGGCAATAGTATGCATATTTAAAAGATACATTTCTAAACACAGTATTTTTAAAGTTTGTGCCTTTAAGCCCGCTTTGGAAAAAATTAGTACCATTGAATGTATGATTCTCGAAATTAAGATCAGATAAATTGGAATAGCTTAAATCTGTTTCATCTAAAACAGTCTTTTTAAAACTTGTTTTTGATAAATCTGTCTTCGATAAATTGGCTCCCGTCAGATTGGCATGGTCAAAAATAACATTTCTAAGGTCACAAGAGGCAAACTTAGCTTTAGATAAATTAGCTCCTGTAAAATCTGAACCTCTTATATCACTTTTGCTAAACTCAGATCCTTGTAAATTAACTTCTTTAAAATCAGAGGTTCTCAGGTCCATTTTCGTAAAATCCATTTTCTTTTGTTCTACCTGCTCCTCTTCTGTACCTTCTGAAAATTCTTCCACCATTTCACTTACATCACCAATCGAGTTAACCGTCATTTTAAAAGCGGTATCTTCGTCATATCCTTGTTCTATGAAGTCATTTAATTTTTCCTGTAAATTGTTGTTTAACTCTTCCTTCAACTCCCCAACAGAATGGGTATTTTCATATGGCAACAATATGCCGTCAACATATCTTTCTATTTTATTCATCAATTTTCATTTCCACCTTTCGCTAATAATTGATCTAAAATCCGTTTGGATGCTTCCCAGTTGCTTTTATTTTCGTAATAATTATCTTTTCCTTTTTCCGTAATCTTGTAATATTTACGTCTGCCACCTTGGGTTTCATCTCCCCAATAGGATACGATACTGCCATCCTTCTCCAGACGCTTCAGACTTGAGTACATGGTTGCCTCTTTCAGCTCATACTCTCCATCTGAATATTCTGCTATTAATTTCGTTATTTCATATCCATATTTATCTCCACTCATTAGTAAGTTCAAAATAATTGTATCTGCATGCCCTCTAAGTAAATCAGAGGAAACTTTGTTTTTCATGAACGATACACCTCCTATATACCATCATACATTACTTTGAGCTTCATTGTATTGTTATAGCTGTTATAAATTTCCCCAAAGGAGGTATTACATAACGTGATTAGGATGTTTTTCTTTTAAAAACCTGAACAGAAGCTATATAGATGACAATCAACAATCCAAATAACCATAGTAACGAAATCCAAACATGGTTACCGACAGGTTCACTCAGCAACAGGCTTCGTATAGCTTCTAGAACGGATGTCATTGGTTGATTATCTGCAAATACGCGAATCCATTTCGGCATAGAATCCGTTGGAACAAAAGCCGAGCTGATAAAAATCAAAAGTAGTACCAAGTAACCATAAGACGCTGCACCTTCTACCGTCTTTGCCATTAAAGCTGACAATACAGACATCCAGGAAATGACCAAGGTAAACAGAACGACTAATCCAATTACTGATAACCATTCACCTACATTCGCTCCCGGACGAAACCCCATTAAAAAGGCACTAGCAATAACCAAAGCGGTTGAAAGAGAATTAAATACGACCGATGTCCATACATAACCAGATAATAAAGAAGATTTAGCTATAGGCATGGAACGAAACCTGTCAATAATTCCTTTATGAATATCATCACTTAATCGAACAGAAGTATACGTACCTCCTGTAGCAATTGTCATCATAATAATGGCAGGAACTAAATAGTTCACATAATTTTCATAACCCGTTTCGATTGCTCCCCCAAATATATAGACAAAGACAAACATAATCATGATCGGCATCGCGATTGTGGTTATCATGGTATCCATACTTCTAAAGGAAAGTCGCATGCTTCGTCCGATCATCACTTTCATATCACTGAAGTTATTCGTTATCTCCATTAGGCACCCTCCTTTTCACCAATAATAGTAAGAAATACATCCTCTAATGTCGGCTGCTTTTGTGTTAATTGCGATACCGAAATGCCTGCTTGTTCTAAACGATTTAACATATTTGTCATTTGCTTAATGCTTCCATCCATAGTTATAACCAATTTTCGATTTTCTAGGTGAATAGTTGGATGAAAGTCATGCAATACATCAAATGCTGCTCTAACTTCTCTTTCTTGATTAAACCCTAATTCGATATGACCTTCTGGTAATAGTTTTTTTAGATCTTGTGATGTACCTTCCGCCACTATTTCTCCCTGATTCAGAATAGCAATGTAATCAGCAAGATGATCTGCTTCCTCTAAATATTGTGTTGTTAGAAATACGGTGGTCCCTGCTTCAGCTAATTCCTTAATCATTTGCCATAAGGATAACCTGCTTTGTGGATCCAATCCTGTGGTTGGTTCATCTAGAAAAATGACTGACGGATTTCCTAACAAACTCATCGCAAGGTCCAGTCGACGTCGCATGCCTCCTGAGTATGTGGAAACATGCTTATCAGCAGCATCAAGTAATTGAACTCTATCAAGTAACTTGTCAGCCTCTTTGTTTGCCTTCGGCAAATGACGAAGTTTTCCAATCATCCGGATGTTCTCCCTACCTGTTAATCCCTCATCTACCGCGGCATATTGACCTGTCAAACTGATCACTCCACGAACTTTTTCTGGCTCCTTCATTACATTAAATCCATTGATTACAGCAGAACCACTATCTGCATTAAGAAGCGTTGAAAGTATTTTAATTGTCGTTGTTTTTCCAGCACCATTGGAACCCAATAAAGCAAAAATACTTCCCTTCTCTACAGAAAAATTGATATTTTTTAATACTTTATGGCCTTTATACGACTTCTGAAGATTTCGAACTGCAATCACTTTCTCCTTCGTTTCAACCATAATGGCATTCTCCTTGTCTATTATTTTTGGATGGTATCTCTGTCATCCACAAATACAATATAAATCATATTACTATGATTGTAAAGGTAATATTAAAATAATAATACTCTTTCCGTAATTAAACTATATTATCCAATTATTAAATTATCTCGAATTCAAGATAAAAACCTAAATGGTATGACACAAAAAGAAGCGCTATCGAGTATTTTTGACGGATTAGATAACAATGAGAAAAACGGAATGATGGAATAATTATAAAAATTTAGAAGTGTGACTTCCATCAGTGGGGATTTTACGAATGATGAGTAGCCTGATATTTTTTTGCATTTCATTAGGAAAACCGAGGTCAACAGTTATTCTTAATGGAAGTAGGTGTTACTAAGAAGAACAAATATGTTGGACCTTGGATAAAAGGAGGGGAAGCAGATATCCCGGGAAGCGGTGCACTTATCCAAGGAAGAGAACTACCTGGTGCTTGGATAAATCCCTTTCTCCCTGGGATAATTCATATGGAAGTAGCCATTTATATTTTCAGGTTATTAGGTGAACGTTATGATTTGTCGCTTTTTCTTCAAACTTAATTAGTCCACCCGTACAGATCAAATGGCTGACCATCTTGATAATTTTCAATTGCTTGTTGAGCATAAGGAATGATATTTTCCGGCAGATTGTTGAGTGGATACCATGCTAACTCATCACATTTGTCAGGCTCTTTATTAATAATATCTCCTGTCCACTTCTTAGCTGTCAAAAAGAAATCAATCCGCTCCTCTTCTGCCCTACGATGCATAACTCCAACGATGTTCAAGTCTTTTTTGGATATAGTAATGCCAGCCTCTTCTAATGCTTCTCTTTGAGCAGCAGTAATCACATCTTCTCCTCCATCGACATGACCAGCTAAGACACTATAGTTGCCATCTTCATATCCTGTGTTATATCGTCTAAGTAACAGAATCTGATCATCTTTTAATAGAAAAATATGTACTGCAGCAATTACTTTGAATCTATCTTTTACCATGATTGATCACCTCTTCTTTAGAATACCATGAATCATTTGCAATTTCAGGAAATTTGGAGGTGGTTAACTAAATAGATTTTCACTTTTCTTTTTATTAGTAATACGTCGTACAATGCCAGTGTTTGCTATTTGTTTTTCTTTTACCTTTCCACCCCATCTTTAATAGTTCTTTTGCAATCAACATATTAAAAAAGCCATGCCCAATCAAGGCAACAGAATCATATGTTTCAGGATATTCTATTAATAATTGTGCAGCTTTTCGGGCTCGCTTTTTTGCATAAGTTATCGACTCACAACCTTTTGCATTTCCGAAAAACCACAAACACCTTAGTAAAAATGCCCAGATACTTGAGGGTAACTTTACCCCTCTAAGAGAGGAGCTAGGCAATTCTGTTTCACGAAAAATTCGATTGGATACAAAGTCAAGGCTGGGATGCAATAGCTTTGCAGACTGAATCGACCTTTGTAAATCACTTGTCAAAATCAAATTGGCTGTCCGTACTTTCTCCAGTGTCTCCAAAGGATAGAAATCCTCTTTCAAAACGCCACTATTATCATAACTGCTCACCCAATCATTAAATTCTTCAGCCGTTAACCAACGATTAGTTGTGAATTCCGATTTGCCATGTCTAATTAATGAAATATCCATACACCTACTCCTCTTCACTGGCTACAGTGTCCACTCTATCAGCAACCCAGCATATGTTAAGCCTCCGCCAAAACCATATAATAAGACTTTATCGCCTTTCATAATCAACTCATCACTTGTATCAACGATCTTCTCTAAAATAATTGGTCAATCTTCGTTCTTGTATAGATGAACCTATTGCTGTAATTCGAGCTTTGGAATTTGCCATCACTTTTCATGTTTGTTTCCATTTTAACACTTAATCTTAGGATCTGGTGCTAATTTAATACAAAAAAATACCATTTCGTTTTTGAAATGGATTTTTAATGCTTCGTATTCTTAATCATTCTGATCGGATAGTTGAGAGCTTTTCTTATACAAGGCAACTCTTTCTTTAGGAAGTCTTTGCATGAAAGCTATAAATAATATGAATGAAAATTGAGCAAAAGTTAATAAAACAAAAGAAGAAGTGACTAAAAATAAGAAAATTAATATTAGGAAGATTATCAAGGAAATAACCGCGATCCATATGTCTTGCTTAATCAATTTTCTTCCTCTCCGCATATAATCTTCTATCATGGTTTGAGTTAGATATATTTCTCTTATTTCTTTAGGTATCATTTTCTTATAGACTAAACTCCCTAAAATAATACCTACTAAAATAACGGCAATTACTACTATTGTCTTTCCTAAACTGGAAAATGTATAACTAATTTCTTGCAAGCTTCTCATAAATGCTAGAATTGCGAAAAAACTAATCCAGTAACCCGTTTGGTTCATATCACTACTATGATCAATTCTATACGTATAGTTGGTATGTATATCAACATAAATGGTATATTTGTGTGCCCTTTTATTTTCCGTGTAAATAGGAATTAATTTCAAATGGATCATTCCTTTATGATTGATTTTTTCTTTTCTTTATTCGTCGATAAACTGCTCTTATCAACAAATAAAGGATACCAAATGGAGCTAGAAATAAACTAAAGATATAAACTAAGAATTGAAATAAGTAATTTGATTGCTCTATATACAGGGAAAGATGTGTCTGTTTTTTCATTTTAAATTCGTATCTAAACCCGAATATTACATCGTAAATAACTTTTGCAAAAGGATAAATGAAGAAGGATATTATTGAAAGGTACATCCAAGAGCTTCCATCCTTATCGAAGGAAAATAGGATAGTCAAACCAAGCGCCCAAAGTGCACTCTGACCATACTTTTTTAAGAAGTATTTACGATTAACTTGACTATACTCTTTTCTTTCTTCATGATATACAGCTAGTTGATCAGACAGTTTTTTGCTCTCATCATGATACTTGTATAATCTTTCTCCAGACACTGCAATTTCTTCTTCTTCAAAAGCACGTCGATCTAATTCGTCTACCAATATATCTCTATCTTTTCGTTTCACTTGTCCCCAGACAATAGTGAATGGATGAGACTTCATTGATTTTTTTACTTTACTTAAAAGTTTCGTGTTATCATACATACAAGCAAGGTATTTTTCTTCATCATATAAATTTATATTGATATATCTATATAAATTTACTTCTTGAATTTCATATTCTTTAATATCTACCCATTTGACTGCAATTGGTTTCTTTGATCGCGAATTAAGAATTAATTCTTCGTCGCTTAAAATAAGAAGTGGTTTCGATTCCTTTAATATTTTTATAATCCGATAAAGTAAAAAAGTAAATAATCCTACCAGAAACAGACCTATTAAACCTAAAAAAAGATCTTCATATTTAAAAGCTGCCCAACAAATCATAGATCCAAATACAACAAAAGTAAGACTGATAAACATGATGAAAATGCTGTTTATTAAAGAGTTATAAAAATATAGTGTATTTTTAGATTTCATCAGTGGCTCCTTAACATTGTTATTATTCACATCTTCTATTTTACTATCATTTAATCTTGTAACATAAAATCTCCATCAAATTTCACATTGGCACTAGGTTCTAATACTGTCGTTCCATTCGCTAAAGATACAGCTATGAAAAATGTAGTAGCACAGATTAAAGGTACCAAATGTCCTTCCTGAATAAATACTATAAAAAATAAAACACTTATTCCCAGACTAACAATGTAATAAAAAAAACTTTGCAAAAAATGCTTAAATGACGTTGGTCTTATCCAAATACACCTTTTTGATAATTTGTCTTGGTTAAAGACACGATAAAGCTTTTGTTTATTTCTATTGCTAAAATAGAACCGTAGTAACAATACTAAAGCGATCACCACAACTGAAAGAATAATATTAAACATCAACGTACTCTCTAGCTCCAAATAATCTGTCAAAGGATTTAAAAAGTTGTTTGCTATAGTTACTGATAAAAGACCTAAAATAATTGGACCAATTTTTTTATCAGTAGGCTCATTTTGTAAAATAGACAATTTTTCATCAATTTCCTCTTCAACTTGATAAACCGTATTAGGTGTGAGCCATGTTAAAAACGGAAATAAGATTTTCCATATTGACTGGTTCATGTCCAAAGTGTAGGTGTTTCCTTCGGTCTTCAGAATTCTAAATCTTGGATTATTTCTTACTCTTTGGACTTCACATTTCATAAATCATCAACTCCAATTCGTGCTATTTCTTCATAAATATATCTACTAACCTTTTAGCATTAACCATATAAACTATCTCAATAAAAAAAAGGAAATACTATATTTTCCATCTCAGATATTTTGAATTCTACTTTCTCCATTTGCTTTTGGGGATAAGCTTCACTTGATTTTTCACCTTGGAATTGCAGATTTAGTTATTATTATAAAACCCCTTCCTTTTTAAATAATTCTCTTTTGTTTTAGGAAAAACTTTTGTATAGATAAGAGTAAATATCCAGGTAGTTAATCCTGTAGGAATTAGAGCAATAAAGGCAAGTGGATAAACAAAAATACCGCCGATTATTAAATATAGGATAGCAATATACATAATAGAAATTATTAATAGAAACATATATGACATCTTAATGAATGGATATAAATTCAAATTTGAACCTGATTGTTTTGAAATTTTAATACGTTCTTTATCTTTTTTTATTTCTTGTATAGCAACCCAGAATGGATACAATAAAAAATTCTTCATTGCTTCACTCCCTCGACACTTCCATAAATGTATGGTGCAGAATTAATTCACCTTTCAATTCAAAACATTTAAAGATAACTTCTTTTTATATGATGATGAAAGAAAATATCATCGCTATTTGAATTGATTTACATTTGCTTCTCGCTTTATAGTTCACCTACTAATGTATAACCACACTTAACAGCACACTTAAAAGAAGGCAAAGAAACAAGATCATCTGCTTCTTTGCCCTTCCTTCTATTCATCTAGTTCCAAATCATAGTTATCTAATCTTAAGTCAATATTTTCTTCCGTTAATTCCATAAATATACCTTCATCTTCCGGATCAACATCTAATAAGAAAGGAACAGCACTGTCTTTCTCTATAATACCCATATATTCCTCATCTAGTGTGACTGGCATTCCTTCGAAAATATAGTCTCCATTTTGATTCCCTAAAGTTAATTCAAAATAGATACTTTGAATAGGGGCGCGTAATCGATTTACACCAAAGAAAAGTATAGAAGTACTGCCATCTTCGTTATAAACAATATCATTTGGAAACACACTAAAATCATTAGGAATACCTGCTTTTGGATCTGCTTTAATTATTTCATTTAGCTGACTATACATCTCATTATTTTCAATAGTTACGCCTGCTTCTTCATCTGCTTTTTGTACCTGTAGTTTTAAATCCGGTACATCACCTGATGTTGCTTGACCGGCTGTACCAACTCTCGTTTCACTTTGCGAGTCATCTGCTTCTTCATTATTTTCTACTTCCTCATCTGTTGTATCCACTTCACTTGCTGCATCTGTTTCTTCTTCACTCGATGTCTCTTCGGTCTCATCATCAGTGCTCACCTCTTCTGTTACCTCTTCGTCGTTAGAATTACTGCATCCAGCTATCATCATAGCTAGTGCTAAAAATATTAATAATTTCTTCATTTTAAAAATTAGACTCCCATTCTCTAAGTTTAAACTCCTACACTCATTTCTGCGTATGTCTTCCCAGAATGAGTTGTCTTATATTCTACAAATACTGGTGTTCTTTGTGGTAAATTGTTTTGATTGATATACTCCATTAATTCCCAAAACTTAACTTGAGATTGTTCATTAAAATCATCAGTTATGCGTGTCATAATCATCGGACCTATACTTAAATAACTGTGAAATTTTATTTCTTCTTGTTCTTGAATAGTAAATTTATCTTCCCATATGGGTAAAAATATTTCTGCACTCATGATTTCGCTTGTGGGGTCACTTAATATGGAAAAAAGGATCCTACCATCAGGATGATAATTATTTTCTTCGAGTATAGATTGGAAATCCTTTACAGCTAATTCTATTTCATCTGGGTAAAAACGATAATATTTAGAAGCTACATTACGATGTGCAATACGATGATTTTGTACAATCATGATAACTCTTCTCCTTGATCTTTTAGTGGAACATATAAATCTATCATATAATCATCGAATACTTCTAATAGTACACAATAAAAAGTGTCGGTTATTGCTATATCATTTTCTTTCGCATACTGTTGTATTCTTTCAAATGCAGCATGGAAATCTTTTTCTTCATCAGCTTGTCTTAATACTAATGCTTCACGTAGATTAAATCGCTCTTGAAATCCAAATTCCGTTTCCTCTGTGAATTTAACAGGATTATTTATCGGGAGATAGTAGGTAAAATGACCAAATTTATTTTCTCCTTGCTCAGGCTCTACCGAAAAAAAAGTTGGACCACTCTGATAAATACCTTCTGCTAATATGACATCTTCCATCTTATGAAACCCTTCTTGCCAATCCTTTCTTAATTGTGTTGTTTGATAGGTAATGACATTTTCAAATAGTAATGATCGTTTTTCTATATTCATTCTTAACCCACCTTTTCACCTGATCCCATTGGATAAATATTTCCCTCTTTGTTGAAATTAAAGCTTTTGAATCTCTTTTTACAATAGAGTATGACTAATTGTTCGGGGAGTACGAACAACATTGTAAAAAATATTATAAGACCCAGAGTCCCCATGAATATGGAATCAAACTCTATTGAACGAAGGTTTTTTGAAATGAACTGAATCAAATAGAATATACCGAGACCTCCCACTACAGCATAAGGAACAAGTGATTTTTTTTCAAAATACATTCTATTTTTATCTTTCTTTGAGCCTTTTCTATATTCTCCTTGCTTCAATAAACGATAAAATCGCACGAATGTCATTATGAATATTAAACATCCTAAAGTAAAAGTAATTAAAGTAGCGAATAATAATGATCTTGTAGAAGCATTACTATGTCCTAAAGTAAATAAGGTAATTAAATAAGAATAAACGCCAAATAAATTTTGAGAGACTACAATACTCACGAAATATTGGAACTTCTCCATTTTTTTATATACTGTAGGGACAGAAAAAATTGCGGACATAATAATAATTAGTATCGTTATCGTTAAATGAATAAACAAGATACTATTCTGATAAGGATAATTTGAATCATAACCTAGTACAACATAAACTAAAAAAAACATTAATGCCTGAAGAAAAATACCTAGAATCAACATACCACTGAATGACTGAGGACTTTGACGCCCAGACTCTAGAGAGCCCCTTAAAACACCAAAGTCTTCTTCTCTTAAATTATCCAAAAACAATTATATTCCTCCTCAAATTAACTAAACCAACCTGTTATTTTATGAAAACCATCTTTAACTCTATCCATAACTGATTTTCCACTTTTACCAAATCCTCTATTTAATAATCCATTAGCTAAGATCCCAAATCCTGCACCTACAAGTGTTCCTACTCCAGGTATAGGAATAAATGCAGTCCCTGCAGCAGTAAATGCTAACTGTACAGATCCTCCCACTACTGTGTCAATAGTTGTATCTACTGCTGCACGACCAACTGCTTTTCCACCTGTTAAACCGTCTGCCTTAGCATCGTTATAATTAGAGTAAGCAGTTAATCCCGCCGTAAAGATACCACCTGCTTTCGTAGCACCTTTTATTAATCCATTGTTAAGTATACCATTAGGATTCAAGTCCTTAATACTATCTAAAGCCCCAGCACCTGCAGCTTTACCAACATTCTTCCACTTCACAGCAGTTGTTGCTTTATCATTATAAGCCATCATTGCTCGATTATTATTTATAACATCTTTACCAACCGAAGAATAAACTTGATTTCCTTGGCTATTATGATAATAATTAAGTGGTGCTTTTGCAGTCCCTGATTTACCACTTTGCTGCAAAGCACGATTTGCATGTTTATCAGGCTCTACACCTAACGAACGTAAAGCATCTTCTGTTGCATTTATACGATAAACTTTTTTTCCATTTTTCATATACTCAGTTACACTCAAACCATTGTCTTTTGCTGCTTTAGCAATGGTCCAACTAGAAACAGATCCTGTTATAGCAGGCAATACTCCATTACCTAAACCTTTAATATTTTCTGCACTTTTCTTGAAATTATGGTCACTAAACCTACTCTCACCTTCAACAGAGCTTACTTTTGCTAACGCCTTTTCTATACGTTCAATTAATGCCTTAGTACGAGAATCATTATAACTCCCTTCTCGAGTAAAAGAAGTTAGATTACTATCAAGGTTATCTATTGTCTTGAATACTTCCTTCTTATCATTAGTTATATCATAAAAAGCAGGAGATGATGCACTAGTAATATCAGATACACCATCGATAGTCCTTTGCACTGTTGTATGAATACTATCTAATTTTCGATAATCTAAATCAATTTGATTGTCTAGATCATCTAGATAATTACTTTGAACAATTGCTGTTTCACTTGAATCAACATTTGAATTAAATGTATCAATATGGTCATTTAAGTTGTTAAGTAGATCATTATATAATTCTTCAAAAGCTAGGAGTACGCTTTCCTTATGAAAATTCCAAAAGTAATTTTTAGCATTTTTAGCTGCTTTCCCAGAGAAGGATTCCATCTCATCAATTTGCTGTATGTTCTGAATAACATTTTCAATACTTGCCTTAATATGAGAAGACGTAGTTTTAAAATCATTTCTAAAATCAATAACCTCTGCTATATCTACTTTATTTGTCAATTAAATCCCTCCTTACTAGCGTAGTGGCTCAGGTGCTTTAGAAATTGTAGGCTCAGGTTGATTAGCAAGCTTCTCATCTGTTTCGCGCATTTCCTCACCAATACCTTGCATGGTGATGATGTCACTTTCTAAAAGACTAGCATATCTCTCCAACACTTCCATTGCTTTTATCGTATTCTCAAGGTCATCTACTAAAGGACTGATATTGGTTTTATCAAACGTCCAATTTTTCTTAATATTGCTTTCCAAATCAGATGCAGATGTTTTGAGTTTAGAAATATTAGATCGAAAAACGTTTATATTTATACTAACTTCACTACTCATTTATCTCTCCCTTTCTGCAACACTAATTTGATAATCAAGTGAGCTAAGAGTATTTTGGAGGTTACCAAGTCCAGAAATGTAGTTAGCCTTAGTAGATTCATACCTACTAATATCCTCGTCAATTGTTTCTTTAGCTTCCTTTACTTTAGTAATATAGTTTTTCACGCTGGACTTATATGTTTCATATCGATCATCAAATTTATCTTTTTCTTGTCCCTGCCATCTACTATTTTCAATATTTAACGATGTTATCGAACTTTTAATGGAACCTAATTCTGTTATATTACTTGATAATGTACTTGATGCTCTTTGTAATCGGGTGATTTTATCCTCTAAAGCGGAAATATTCGTTTTAGCATTAGAAATCCCTTGTACAACATTAGACCTTTGTGCCCGTAACTGGCTTAACGAACTCATCAATTCCTCCTCCTTATCGCGGAACTTTTATTTTAATATGTTGATGATCTCTTGCGTAATAGGCTTCATACGCCGCAGGATAGGTTTCCTTGCGAATAAATGGTTGACTGAAGATATCCTGATCACCTAGACGCATGCTAACTAAACCTACATTCGATAATTTCCGAACCACTTTCGCTGGCTTTTCGAAGCTTGTGCTAATATAACTGGAATCTCCACAAACAATAAAATGTACATCTACCTTTGGACCTTGTTCAAATAAAACCGATAGATCCTCTTCTAACAGAAGACTTCTTTCAGCAAAGTCTTTTAAATCCCTAATCATAATCATCCATTTCACACCATTATGATCACCTTTGGTGCGAGTATTAATTTCCGTTAGAATATTTCGTTTTACAGCTGTGATGCCATCGTCATCAGAAATATAGGCATTCATCGCTGCTCCAATTTCTGATAAACCTTGGTCAATGGTGTCAATAAGCATTGTTTGATATGGCTCCCTCAGCAATGTCATACTCTTCGTGATCGCATTTGTCATTTTATCCAGACCATCTTTTCGATCACTGACAACGGTTAGGAAACCGTCTTTTTCCGGATCAAATCCTAGTGGTGCCACGTCTTCAAAGTCCAATCCAAGTGGTAACTGGCTTTGTTCCACCAGTTTCTTCGTTTTCTTTTTCTGCTTAAATGCTTCAAATTCAATTGCACCCTCAGGCATCATTGGAATTTCCTCTGGGAGCTCTCCATCCCAGAATGCTTCCATATCTTCTGCGATTTGTTTGATGCCCTCTATAATATCCAGAGCCTCTTCTCCTTCTGCAGGCAATACCGTTTGGAATAACGCAGGTTCATCCAACTTCAGTATCCCCCGTCCAGGTATCTCTTCAATTTCTAGATCTGTTTTGCCGACAATGGTACGAACTTCGATTGGATCAATTAAATATAGTGACACTTGTCGCTTAATATTCGATAATATTGGCATACGCATGGCACTTTGACGTCCAGCACTAATCGCTAAGTGGATACCAATACTTGCCCCTTCACGAGCTATCTGAGTAATCAGCTTGTTAAACTCATCTCCAAAATCAGCATCTTTGACAGAGTCAAAGTTATCGATCATCAGGAATAAGTTCGGGATCGTTTCGCCACTTGCCTTCTCATACATTTCCATATCTGCAACGCCATAACTACTTAATTTTCTCTTACGTTCAGAAATAGTACTAGTAAGCAGGCGAATCCATTTTTCTACCTTTTCGGTTTCATCCAGCAATATTGTATCTGCGACATGTGGTAAGTCTTTCAGTGGTAATAAACCATTGGTACCAAAATCTAATAAGTATACATGCAAATGTTCTGGATTATGCTGCTGAACAAGATCCATCAACAAGCTTTGCAAAAAGGTAGACTTTCCGTATCCCGGACTGGAAAAGACGGCAATATGGCCATCTTTGGTAAGGTTGACCGATAACGGTTTTTGCAGTTGTAATTCAGGCTGATCTAACATAGCAATTGTTGCTTCCAACTGTTTCTTAGGTTCATTCCATGCTTCCTTAAAGTCCACATCATGTAAATCATTCGCATAGATTCGTTCAGGTAATGGCGGCAACCAAGGTCTTGGCAATGGTTCAATCTGCTGTGCTTCAGTGTAGTCATGGATATAGTCAATGACCGCATCCAATTCAGTTGGTACACTTTCCACTTCTTCCTTCTTATCCAAACCACTCAAATCTTCCGTTAGGATGTCGTATTGACCTAAATCATTAATCGCATAAATGGTTGTGTCTACATATTCATGATCCTCTTTATCGGCTACATAATCTGCTCCACTCCAGGCACTCTGGAATAACTCATAGATTTCATTGTTCCCAACCTGCAAATAAGCACGACCTGGCAAAGTAATTTCTGCTGCATCAGGTGTTTTTAATACTTCGTTGGAATCACTAGCATTCTGTACTTTTAATGCCAGTTTAAATTTGGAGTTAGACCAGATTTGATCGTCGACTACACCACTTGGCTTTTGAGTCGCCAAAATCAAATGGATCCCTAGTGAACGGCCAATTCTGGCTGTAGAGACTAATTCTTTCATAAAATCTGGTTGTTCCGATTTTAATTCGGCAAACTCATCCGAAATGAGGAACAAATGCGGCATCGGCTCGCTTGCTTTTCCTTGCTTATATAATTTCTGATATTGATTAATATGATTGACGTCATGTTCGCCAAATAGACGTTGACGTTTCTGCAATTCTGCTTTGATAGAAGCTAATGCCCTCATAGATTGTGTACGATCGAGATTGGTAATCGTTCCAAGTAAATGCGGCATTTTTTTAAATAAATTAGCCATACCTCCACCTTTATAGTCAATCAAGAGGAAGGCAACTTCATAAGGATGAAAATTAACTGCAAGTGACAGAATATAGGATTGAATAATTTCGGACTTACCAGATCCAGTTGTACCTGCCACTAAACCATGTGGACCATGTGCTTTCTCATGCAGGTTCAGCTGGACAAGATCATTAATCCCTCTCAACCCTAATGGAACGGCCATTGTTTTATAGGTTTCGTTCATTACCCAACGCCCGCTAATGTTTAACTCTTCGACTTTTTCTACGCCATACATTTCAAGGAAGGTAACACTTTCTGGTATTGAATTTTTTAAACTTTGTAAATGGTTTAACGGTGCCAGACCTCGCGAAACCTCTTCTTTGTTAAATCCTTCTGGAAAATGATCTGGCACAAAATTTTTATTAACCAATTCTTCTTCTTCTAACAAAATATTTCCCGTCTTCATGTCGCGAATGTCGATAACGGTTTTGACATGTTCCGGAAGAGACTGCATGACATCTTGCACAAATACAAGAGAAACCCCTAATTCACTCGGATCTTCATTAAAAAACTCCATGATGATATGATCCAAAATTAGTTTTTCATCGGTAATCAAAATAACGTAATGTGGTGTGAAAATGGTTTTTTCCTGAGAGTTCGCCTTTTCTTCTAACACTTGCTTACGCTCTTTTAAGACTTGATACATGGAATGCAGTACTTGGTCTCTAGAACGTTCATGATAGATAAATCCTCGAACATTCAGATCCTGCAAGCTTGCATGTGGCAACCAGCGCATCCAGTCCCATTGAGGCTTTTCATCTTCTGGAAAAATATTAATAAACTGTATATCATGATAACTATGAAACATGGAAAGCTGAATGACTAACAACTGCAATTGCTCCAACACAAGCTCACGCTGACCGATATAACCGACAGGCCCTTTTGTCAGCGATGTTACGACCGGTACTTGAGATAGTCCTTGAAATTGTGAGCGTAAGTCTCTTGCTGCATCTACTAGCTCATCTTTATCCTGGGTAAACTCTTCTTCGCGAAATTCAATTTCAAAGCTTGTATCGACATCACCTAATCCGGCACGAAAGTGAAGAAAATCATGATGATACATCGTTTTCTCATATATTCGGGCATTCACATCCAAAACTAATTTACGAATCTCCTCTACATCTGGATAATGATAGGTTAGAGCATGGCGCTGTTCCTCCGTTGCATGATAGAGTTCCTTTGTTTTCCGTTCCAGATATTCACGATAAGTCTTATTTCTGTGCTTCATATCTGCTTTATACTGTTTGACACTTTTAACATATGACGTGATAGAGAAAATGATAGTTGTCACCGTCATTGCTAGCATCACAACAATAAAGACTCCTCTTGGTTGAATAAGTGAGACAATGATCAACGCTATGATCATCACAAGCGGTGGTACAATCGTTCGAGCTAGCTGTTCACTCGGTTTGTTCGGTTTACCTGAAGGCTTTGCGATGGTCTTCTTCTCTTCTGGTTCCCGATAAATAATCCGAGGAGAACGATGATAATCAGGATAGTCAGGGCTAAACTGCTCCTCCTTATCCGTAAGTGGGACAAGCTTAAATGTAACACGTCTTCCTGACGGTATCACTTCGATATCTTCCTGGCGAACAATCACGGTTACTCCATCAAAGAAAAGCTGATCACCCGGCTCGACGTAGTTGTTTCCATTGGTAAATGAAAAGTTATGAAATACTACTCCGCCATGTACTTCTAATCGAAAGCCTTCTTGCTCACGAAAAAGAAGCAGATCAGCCTCGACATTTTCGATTACCAGATCATCATATTCATTTTTACTTATCGAAATGTGCTGTTTTGCTGCAATATCAAACAAGTGTCGATTCTCTCTATCCGTTAAATAAAAATGAATGTTGTCACCATTTGAAAGGGATAGCTGTCGTTGTTGCTCCAATCGCTGATCATCTACAAAGCAAGATTCACCATCCCACTTCACTGAGATTGATTGATCGAGCGTCAAGAAAGTCATCGTATCCGCCCAATCATTCCCCACTGTTATATCTTTTGGTGACCCTTCAGATAATCCAGTTTTATGAAGTTGCTCACCGTAATTTACCACAAGTGTTTTCTGTACCATCTGTTCCTTCCTCTCTTCACTAAACCACATGAATATTGCTTAACCGAGTAGCTCTTATAGACAGTTTTACTCTTTTGATTCATTTTTTCCGTAAGATCGATTCTTGCAGACAATTTTTACTTATTGTCCTAAATCAGACTACGTATTCTTGTACTTATACACAATATCTAAGGCTCTTCTTCCTCCGTATTTTCTACAGGAGTATCTTCCTCTCTTATTGGTTGTTCACTTTCTTCTGTTATCTCTTCCTCAGACCCTGCTCCATTATCAAATTGGTTTTCTTCATCTTCACATAAATTATATTCTTCACAATATTGGCGCAACTCGTCTTGTAACTTGCTAACCGTATCATCGCGTTCGGCCCCACTTAAATCTGGGTCATTTCTAGCTTGCTCGAGCTGTTTGATAAGTCCGTACATGATCAATTGCGGATCATCCAAGTATTTTGCTTTATCCATTGCTAATTCGAAATCGCCACGACCATTGTAAATCCAATATAGTAAATAATCTTGATCACTATTTAAACTGATATTTTTCATAATCACGTTTTTATCGTTTTCTGATAATTGTTCAGAAGAAACGTATGAATAAGCAAGAATATATTTGGTTGCTCTAGGCATATCCTCGGCATCTTCGCCATTTAACGTCGTTATTACGTCACTGTAATTAGAAGCTAAATATTCTTCATGCGCATCCAATAATTTATGTTGATATGGAAGACTTATTAAACTAATGTATATCAGTGGCACTGCTAATAAAACGGCAATGATAATAAAAGAAATGGCAAGTCGTTTAAATAACAAGAAACGTCTGGCCGGAACCAACTTCATTGTTTTTTCTGTTTTCTGTTGCTCCGCGTTAAAAGTTGTTTGTAAATAATTGATAAATTGCTCAAGATCCTCTTGTTGATGTACCTTTTTTTCAAATTCCGTGTCTTTTGCTTTTTCTAATCCTCCGTTGTATAACTGATCAAATGTATATTTATTGGAGAATAGCGAAATACTAAAACACTTTAATTGTTTCAAAAAGTCCTGTTCCCCCATTTCAAAAGGAGGAATAATATTTCGTACACCGCGATAAATAATATGAGGTTCGAGGTTATCGTCAAACAGCAGATTATCAGGATGAATAAATAAGGTTAAACGAGACGACAGATACTTGTTTAATCTGGCAAGGTTACAAAGCAGACGTAATTTTTCATGCCGATGGAGCCGCTGCAAATCTTTCCACTGCTTCTTTTTTGGATCAATAAAAAAGGAAAAAGTGAAAGCATCTCCTTCTTCTTTCACTTCTAAAGGTACAAATGATTCCTCTGGTGCCCCAGTTAACATTCGAATTTGCTGGGGATCTTTCACTCGTGTTTGTGATTTAGCTAAGCGCAGCTCCCATCTGTCATCACTAATAGTAAACGGGAGGGACAGGTTATTAAACTCAATCGTTTTTTCTCTCATTTTTAACTTGCTCCTTCTTCTATCTAGTAGCACCTTCACATAGTACAGTTATAATATCTCCACTAGTCACGGGATAGTCGATTAACATATCATCGTCAACTAGGACGAGACCTTTTGTTTTCACTTTAAAGGCAGACTTTGACTCCTTTAGCTGCTCGATTTTCAACGTGTCAATGAGATCCAATAACAGTTGTTTCACTGAAATTTGAACGGGAATGCGTAAATCATAACTCCCCCCAACACCACATTCACTAAAATCAATTGTTACATCAATATGACTATTCTTCATTCTGCACCACTCCTAGTCAGCTAATCTCTGAAACATTAGATACATGCCTCCACCAATGAGACAAGCAAGACCTATAAATCCAGTCATTAGTAATGAAGAACTTTCATTGTCCTCTTCTTCTTCCGTTGAACTTGCTGCTTCAGGTGCAACATAATCCGGAGTAAACAATGCTTGCTTCGTATCATCAATCATGGTATTCGCCTCTATTTCAGTAGCAAATAAATCTTGTTCTAATTTGTCTATTGATTCATGCTTTTCTTCTTTAATGGTTGATATGACCTCTGTAGTCTCTTCTTTAAATAATTCCGGAAACCTCTTCTCTAATTCTGTCTCCCTTTTACTGCGTTCCTCTTTAGAGTCCTTCTCCATGATCCGATCAATTTTCCAGTTGATTTTTCCTTTACTCTCATCGTTATCTTCTGCTGACGCAGACAAAGGCATCAGCAGAAGAAACAAACAACAAATGGAGATTATTTTGCTTATCGATTTAAGCAACATTCTCATCATCCTCTGTTACCTGACTGGATTTTCTCGTAACAACTAACAGATTGGCTAATACAGCAAGTAAGGCAATCACAATTAGACCAAATACGATAAACCCGTAATCAGACGATCCTTGCACGACTCTGTTTAATAATCGTTCGACATATTGTAATGGAGACAAGTCACGCCAATCTCCTACTCCAGATAAACTGTTCGTTAAAGCATTTGTCAAAAATAGGTACATACTCAACACACCAAGTAAAATGAACATACCGATCATTTTCAGTTGTCGTAGTAAATAAGTTGCTGTGAGAACCATGGTAAACATAATTAATATCAGTAACCCGGTCCAAAGTATTAATTTTCCGCCACTAATTTGAAGTAAATAAGCGGACACTAAACCTAATACTAGCCCTTCCAATACTCCAACAGAAGCGATGATACCAGTGATTAGACCATTTTGGCTTACGATAGATTTTTCCTCTTCAAATTGATTCTCTGCCATTCGTTTTTGACTAATAGTTGAAATACCATAACCTGTAAACAAGGCAACTAGGAAACAAATCAAGACAAGAAAATAGGCTGTAAATGTATTGGCTCTTTCAACAATGACTCCTTCATTTCTTGTTTCTACCGGATTAGCCAAGAAATCATATAAATCTTCATTTTGTCTATCACCGATTCGACTGTTTGCCATAACATTGGTGAAGTTATCTATAAACTCCTGATCACTCATTAATTTATTTGTCATATTGGTAGCAAGTACTTCAGCCTCTTGAATTAGATCTGATCCACTTTGCTGAATCGTATCAGCCTGTTCATCGATTTGCTCAAATGTTTGATAAACTGTTTCTGCTTCATTGAGATTATTGGACGCTTGATCTGCAAGAGTTTGACTTTGACTAAATACCGGTTGGAACCCTTCACCAAGGGACATCACCATTTGCTGTTCTTGCTCGTTTGTATTTTGAATTTCTGACTGGCTGTCTATTAAACTTAGACTTTGTTCTCGCCATTTCGTGATATCCTCTAATGTAGTCTGTAGATTTTCATTTAAAATACGGGCTGCTTCTCTTGTATTCACAACGGTAGACGCTAATTCATCAGCTTGTGCTATCGTTGTATTAATATAACGACGGTAATCTTCCATTTGTTTTTCATAGTTCGCTAAAGGCTCTCTTATTTCTTCCGTTACATCCGCAATTACTTGATCTGCAATGTAATCTGTCAGTAATTCTCCAACATCTTTATTAAATAGTGCGTATAATGATTGATCTGACGCCATTTCTGTTAAACTTTCTTCTTCATTCACACAGTTCTTAGAATCAGAGTCGGAATCAGCATCAGTCTCACCCGCAACACAAGTCAAATCTATGCCAAAGTATGCTTCATAAGATGACAATAACCTCTGATATGGCGTAATAGTATCTTCTACAGCACGGATTAAATCTTCTGTAGCATCATCAATCACTGGTGTTTTAACACTATGACGAATATAGTGATGATCTATTTCTACTATTTCAATTTCTTTCTGCTCTTCCTCGTTTTCATCAGGATTTTCTTCTTCACCATTATTTCCACCGTCTTCACCCGGTGTTTCTTCTTCACCAGTTGAGCCATCATCTTCTACTGGATCTTCTCCACTTCCTTCTTCAGATCCATCATTCCTCCCTGGATTTTCTCCTTCTTGATTGGATTCATCACTATCTTCTCCAGTATTCTCATCTGATTGATCTTGCTCGTTTTCACCGTCATTTGAATCACTTGAATCTTCTTGATTATTATTATTCTGATCATCATTACCTGTTCTATCATCCTGGTCAGTTGATGAATCTGTTTCTGTATTCTCTTGTTCATTCAATGTGTCTGTTTCTCCCGTATCATCTACCGATTGAGCAACAGTATAACTAGCAACTATTTGAGTAGGTTCCTCCGTCGTAGGTTCTTCTTCCTCGACTTCATCATCTTGTTCCAATTGTTCAGCATCTTCTTCATCAATTTGATATAACTCCCACTGCCATCGCTTCATGTCATATACATCTAACGGTTGATCCAGATAATCATCTTTTAATCGAAGTGTTAAAGCTACCGTAAATTCTCCGTTCTGATAGGTAGGTAATTCGATTTTGTCATTTTCTTGATAATTATAAATTGTATGTTCTTCCCCATCTGGAAGTTGGATTGATAGTCTGCTAATGGCAAAGCCTTCCGGAATATCGGTAACCTTAAATTCCCTCAGTGGCTTTTCCGACTCCGGTAATATGACGGTATCTTTCAGTTCTATACCATTTATATTTAAACCTTTCTTTAATTCTTGGATATGTTCCGGTAATATCAAATCACGATTAACCGGATAGACTTCGTCAAATTCATCATTGTACTTCTTTGTTACCTTCATAACGTTTTGTATCTCTTCAGCCATTGCTTGAGAAAGATCGCTATCTTCTAATGCCTCTTCATCTAATGAAGGTAATTGCGAGATTTGGTCTTCTATTTTATCTATTAGTCTATCGTTTTGTGAAGTTAATAAATCAGTTACAGCATCATTTCCGTCAAAAGCTTCGCCAATAAACGTTGCTAAGCGTTCTTTAACGTTACTATTTATCGCCACTACATCAAAGTTCTCTTGTTCTTCCTCAATTGTTTGTAATGCGGTATTCAAACGATTTTGTAATCCTCTAGTATGAAATGCAAGATTTTTAACAGGATCCTCTTGATTTTCATCATTTAGTTGAAATTGTGCATTAATGTAATCATTAGTATCTTGAAGGTTTTGTAGTTGACTATTGACATCTCCATTATCTAAACCATTCTGAAAGCCATTTAATTGCTCTGCAAAATCTTTGTGTATTGGACTATTGGATTGTTTGGTTTCTTCTACATCTTGAATATTAGATTGATAGTCTTCAAAGCTACCTAATTGTTCTACCAAGTTTTCTTCATATGAATTCAATGTATTTTCAAAACCACTAAAAGAATCTTTTGAGACTTCTGTATTATCTTTTATCATAGTGAATTGGTTGGTATAACTGGATAACGGGTTATGAACTGCATTATTATAGGTATAGGTTAGTTCTTCGTATTCTTCTACAAAATTCGCAACATTATCCTGAGCTTCCTGTAGGTTACCAATTACACTTGCAAAATAAACATCTATAATTCGACGGTTAAAATCGTTTAATATGTTACTCGCTGTTTCCTCTGCTTGAGCTCGAACAGCCTCACTGTCTGAAGCATTGATTTTATAATTTAATACCACTTGTTCCGGTGACTCTGAATCAATCGATAATGCTTTTTCGGTGAAATCTTTCGGAATCACAATCATCATGTCATATGTATTTCGTTCTAATCCACTTTCCGCGACACCGCGACTAACAACAAACCATTCATGGTTATTCTGGTTGATGCTTTGGACAAATGCATCACCAAAACCTAATTCCACCCCATCAAACGTTGCGCCATCATCTTCGTTGACAAGGGCAATCGACATTCTATCTTCTTGTATATCTACATCTTGAGAAGTTGTGTCACGATCTAATGACACATAAGATAAACCTACTATTAATGTTAGAATCAGCACCAAAAATATGGACAGCTGTAAGATTTTTTTCTTCATATTTCGACATCTCCTACCTATTATTTCGATAATAAAGGTACTTTACAGTAAGCACCATAGTATATTTTAAAAAGTATAAATGAAGGAAATAATGACATAAGGGGATATAGTTAAAAAGGCAGTATGAGGAGCTACACGATAGTAACTATCGTGTAGCTCATGACATAAAATCATAAAACAATAGTTTTTAAAACTAATTCCTTCGACAAATACACTTAATTATCTAAGACCAAAATTTTGAGAAAGTGCTTCGTCTTGTTCTTGAACTGCCTGAGCTGTACTTTTCAATTGAGTTTGAATCTCTAATAAAAGTTGTGAAAAGTTTTCAACCTTAGGAACTAACTCAAGGAATTGTTCGTCAAAGCGCTCAAATGAACGACCTTCCCATTCTCCACGTAGTTGTTCTTGTAAATTTCTCAATTTACTTAATACTTCGTTGATTTGATCTGAACCTTGACCATATACTTCTGCTCGTGATTTTAGTTCCTCAGGCGACATACGAATTTGTCCTGCCATTTTCTTCATCTCCCTTTTTAAAAAGATAGGTGAAAGCTTAAGTACTTTCTGATTATTAGATTAGAAGATTCTAACATTTAAAGTCAACAGATAATCCCATAATATTACAAAAACAGAACGATATACCTAATCCATGATTAAGCGGATGAAATATTGATATTTTTCACTAAAAAATTAGCTAATTCGACAAAACACAACATATTTTTATCTTTTTCGCACCTTTCATTTTTACATTTTAAGGAAAATGTTAATTCTAATGTTCTAAAATAGTTTGAATTAAGGATTTTTTGATGGATATATTATCCTATATTTTTTTAAACTTTACTCTTTTTAAATTTATGAATTGGAAGCAATTTATCTATGAATGGATATAAAGTGTCAGTGATCATTAACGTTAACTTTCCACACTACCTATATATATTTAGAAATTACTAGAAAGAAATGGGGCTAATAGTTCGAAAAAATATTTACAGAGGTGGTCCATTTGAAATGTGATTTTCATCCGAGGTAAAAAGGGAGATAGTGAATTATCCCTCCCCACGGTATTACGTATCCAGGAGAGGGAAGCAACATATTCTATACGTCATATTGAAGAAATATTAAGCTAAAATGAAGCTGTTTTATAACTCGTTTAATTTAACGACTTCACCGTTTATTGCATGAATTCCATAATGACAATCAAACGCCCCACATAAGAGGTATTGTTTTTCTTTCCAATCATATACATAACATGGCTCCAATTGAAATTCCTTTTTTAATTTGTTATATGCATCTTCTTTGGTTACCCTTACTTCTCCGAGCTTTTGAAAGGAGTCAAACATTTCCTCGATATCCTGTGTGTCCACAAAATTGACTACTTGAATACTTGTTGCATCGATCACAAGTACCAACTTCTGTTGAAACACAAGACTCGTCTGGCTTTCTAATTTCAGTAACGCATGAATATAACCATTATCCCGAAATAGTGTATGTAATTTCCATTTGCCAGTATCATCTGGGTATACTTTTCGTAAAAAATTAATGACAGCTTGTACAGATTCTTTCTCTTCTTTGGGACTGATTGGAACAGCATCAGGAGAAGGTTCTTGTGCAAATGCCTGCTCTGTTGTAATTTCTTGATTCCAAGCAATCTCTTTCCTTTCAAAAGGTTCGTCAAGTGGTGTTTGCCAATCGAGTATTTGATTCACATCTACGGAAACTCCTCTGTCATCCACCCTTACAAAAGGAATAATTGACATGTTGTCATTTGTAATATAAGTCTCCTCAACCGCATAAACAGGAATTAAACATTCCTTTTCGTAGGAGGGAAAGTATACTAACTGCAACTGTTCTTTTGCAATTTCTTCAATTTTTTGCAGTGAGAGTGTATACTTTTCTTCATTTACTAGTGTTTTTGGAGGGAAATTGCCATGAACAGCAAACGAAGTAAGTTGGCCTTTACTATCCCATTCAACTTCTATGAAACCACTTGGTGAAACAGCAATACCATCGGTACATTCTTCAAATAAAAGTCTATTATCCTCTTCCTTTTTCAATTGAAAATGTCTACCATATGTTAATCTTGTTTCTTTTTCGATCCAGTGTGTAATGATATCGGTGTCAAAGTTGTCAAATGTTACACCATTGACTGCATATGTTATTCCTCCTACAAAAATGGCACTATTGAATTGTTTAGTATGTATATCCATTTCAATAACAGCTGTGCCTTCCGGATTTAATCCTTCATCCTCTTCTACAGTCACTTGATCTGGAAACCATTCCATGCTTAAAATATATTTCGTTTCGTTAAAAATAGTAAGACTTCGTTCAATACTATGTCGTTTTAAATAATAATTACCTAGTCCATATTTCGTTTTTGTCAACTCTATTAATCCTTTGATTCTTTCATCCATATGGTCAAGTCTCCCTCTCTTTATAAGTGAAAGTCTATTCATGATCACTCCATATTCTCTCTACTTCTGTTAAACTATTACTATCATCTATAGTTAGTCTATAGATGTCAGGTTTTGAGGTACTTTTCCAAAAATCATATCCATAACCCTCATAAAAATAGTTCATAATAATTGTCATGATGTTTCCATGTGTCCCTATCATTATATTCTTTCCTTTGTTTTCTTTAATTAATTGCAAAATAGTAGGAATTGCACGTCTTTGAGCCTGCAGGGTAGATTCTCCACCTTCTAAGCAATATGCTTTATTGTTAAAAGATTGCTCGATTGCCATTAATAGTTCTTGTTCAGGAAGTCTATATTCTAACCCTTTAATTGGTCTTTCCTTTAATGTTTCGTACTCTTTAATGGTTAATTCTTTGTAAGTGGCAAGTCCTTGAACAGTTTGAATTGCCCTTGTATATGGACTTGAAACAATTGCTGCTATATCTGTATCCTTTAGCAATGCCGTTACTTTCCTAGTAGCTATTTGTCCTTCTGGCGATAAACCGCGAACTCTCTCTTCCCCTAATTTGAAAGGGGATTCTGCGTGACGTACCATATATAAGACTGTTGTCAACATGTATCCTCCTCTCATTTGAAATAATACCATATAATTACTTTCCAGTTCATTTATCAAAATCTAAAATTATTGGAAGTATACCTCTATGATGATAAAATTTGGTATATAATTATTACTATAATGAAATAGGAATAAGCTATATTACATAAATAAGGGAGATGCAGAGTAATGGAGTCATCCGACCGTTTTTTAAAGTTTCTTGGTGGTAAAAATATCTTTTATATTTTAATTTTCTTCATTCTAATTGGAATTACAATCTTCATTTATTCGAAGGTTTCTTTTATCTTTTACCCACTGAAGGTTATTTTTTCTACACTGGCACCACCAGTTATTTTAGCCTTTATTGCCTACTATCTATTGAACCCGATCGTAGATTTGTTAGAGCGGATTCGTATTCCAAGAATTTGGGGCATTATTATTCTGATTCTCGGCATTAGTGGAGCATTAACAGGTATTATTTTATTAACCGCACCTGCTATTGAAGCACAGGTAAAAGGTTTAGTAGAGAACTTTCCAAACTATTTAAGTCAACTTGGAGATAGCATGACGACATGGATTCAAAACTCTTTCTTAGGACCATATTATGATGATGGTTACAACTGGCTGATGGAAAGATTAGGAGAACTTCCAGAAATAATCGGAAATTATTTAACTACGGGGTTTCAAGGGATACAAAATATTGCAAATACCATAACCACTACTGTTGTATCCATTATAACCTTTCCATTCGTATTATTTTTCCTGTTAAAGGATGGGAAAAAGTTCAAACAATTTAGTATAAAACTATTCCCACCGAAGTTTCGTGATGATATGAAGCAAATTTTATCTAATATGGATACCCAAGTAGGTTCCTATATTCAAGGTCAAATCATTGTTGCATCTGTGATTGGTATCTTGCTATTTATTGGCTATCTCATCATCGGCCTTGATTACGCATTTACGTTAGCAATTGTTGCAGCTGTTACGAGTGTTGTGCCTTATTTAGGTCCAACCATTGCCATCATTCCAGCCATTATTATTGCAATTGTTGGTTCACCATTTATGTTATTAAAGCTGGCTATTGTATGGATTGCGGTACAATTTCTAGAAGGTAATTTCGTATCACCTAATGTTATGGGAAGAACAATGAAGGTTCATCCATTAACCATTATTCTGGTTCTACTCATTGCCGGAAATTTATTCGGTATCCTCGGAGTGATTCTCGGAATTCCTGGCTATGCGATTGTGAAAGTTATCGTAACCTATCTGTTCCACAAATTCAAAAAACGATATAACAAATATTTTGGAGATGACCGTGGACATTATGAAATCGAAGAATGATCAAAGCATCTGTTTTCTTTGTAATGAAAACAGATGCTTTTCCCATTCTTAACGGTATCTATCATGAATGGGATTAAACAAATCTTCATCACTATTCCTAACGATTGAAAAATTGTCTACATTATAATGACTATGAAGTGTTTCATTATGATGCTGGATGATTTGTTGTGCAGCCAAGTGTTGGGATTCAGATGTAGAGTGACCATCACCAACTAGTGTTACGTCAAAGCGATTGACTGTTGCCGTTCTAACAGCTGTATCAATGCAATGCTCCGTCTTACACCCCATTAGCACAAGATGTTCTACGTTGGCATGATGTAAATGTTCTTTTAAAGGAGTACCATAAAATGAATTAGTAGCTTCTTTATCCAATATCACTGCCGTGGTTGGCACGTTTATATCTTTGTGTATCTGAAACCCTGGACCTTCACCACTGGCAACATCTAAATCTCTTATGAAAACAATTGAAATTCTCTCATTTAACGCTTTTTGAATAACTGTATTAATATTTGTAATGATTCGTTCTTTATCAAACACACCTTGTTCTTCCGTACTTCCTTCCATTAAGTCTTGCTGAGCATCGATTACCAATAACGTTTGCTTCAATATTTCTCCTCCTTTGATATTACTAGTTAACTAATTGATAAAGCGAATATGCTTTATTTGCGTTTTTATTCTATCTAGCTTTTTTTTGAATTTGTTTCTGTTGTCAGGGAGTAATTCAATGTTTGATTGGGAAGCAATAGTTTCTGCTACACGTTCAATCGACATATAATCAGTGTCTATCCGGTGTTGAAAAATATCATTGGCTAAACCTTTAATACATCTATCTATCTGTTGTTCAGCCCATGAATCTTTTCTTTCACCTCTTTTTCTTAATCTTTTCTTCAACGTTTCTTCTGATGCCCATAATACAAAATCATGTACTGTGACACCATCATTTCTTAGTCTGCCTATGATTTCTTCAAAATACTGCGGATTTACAATAGTCATTGGAGCAATAATCACTCCGTCATACTCACAATCTAAGTATTTTAAAGTAGTATAATTTAGCTCGCGCCAAATACTGTAATCCTGAAAATCCTTTTTGCATATATTCTTAGGTATATTCTTATTTAGAAAAAAACCGACGTTTTCTGGGTCATACACAAAAGAATGAGGAATTCTTCTATGTAATTCATATGATGTTTGCGTTTTTCCTGCCCCGAATGCCCCATTAAGCCAAATAATCAATTAAACCACCTATTTTCCTGTAGTAATAGTGAATATATTAAATTAATGAAGTCGCTAAAAAAGAGGCAATGTTCTAGTTATTTCATTATTAATTTTCATCTGCTCTTTTTTTTACCAAAATAATTCCAAACATAATAAACAATCCAGAATACAATTACAGACAGTAACGCTAATGGCTTTAATTTTGGAGGTAAATAGATTGCAAGAATAATCGAAGTTAGTAAAAACGGTGGCATAAGTATCCAATAACGCTTGTTTTTGAAGTCTTTAAACATAATATTTTCACCTTTAACTCCTAAATAATAAAAACTCTTTTATACAATCAAAAAATAAATAGCTACTGAAATAAGCACTGGTACTAGTGCCCCCTTGACTTTACTTTTCTTCCAGACATCTAACGTACAGGTAACACCACCCACAACCAAGATGACAATTCCCATATATTTGATAAAATGAATCCCAAAAAGATTTCCAACAGAAGTGACAAAGTGGCCAATCAAAAGAAAACCTACCGTAAAAATAGATTGGGGGGATGTTAAATCTTGCTTGGCAGAAGCCCTATCCTCTGAATCCATTCTCATATAAGCACTTATAACCATAATAGTCGGTGTTCCCCACATAATAAGGAACGTGATTAATGAATCATAATCTATTTCCAAATCTATCCCACCCTGTCAACCTAATCTCTCGAAAAATCACTCTCCAATAATTGTAACTCATCAGAAAAGGTTTTAACACCTAAAATTCCCATAATTTACTACATATACTTTTTTGTTTAAACTAGAGGAAGCGATGACAAAGGAGGTAATCAAATTTGAATGTTAACGAATTTCAAGATTGGGTAAAGGAACATTATGATCAAAGGGGGTGGACAGATTTAGATATTTTCATACGTATTGGTTTCTTAGCTGAAGAAACAGGAGAAGTCGCTAGAGCTATAAGAGCTTTGGAAATTGGCAGGGATAGACCAGATGAATCGCCAGGAACCATGTCACAGCACAAGCAAGAATTAACAGAAGAACTTGGTGATGTTATTGGTAATATCATCGTGATTGCCAACAAATACGAAATTCCACTCGAAACAATTTTTCAATCTCACCGCGATAAATTAGATAAACGTTTTAATTCAAATAAGTAATGATTCTGGCAAATTATTTATATGGTACAAGGCTTTCTTTTTACTTTTCCTAGAAAAAGCTAATTGGATTTCAATTACTTTAGTATTAATTATGATATATTTTAACAGCTTCACTACCACTTCGGCTGCCCACTTCCCTTTCCTTGGGGTTTGCCCTTCAGCTAACTTTTTCGAACCAAAACCGCTCGAAAAAGTGGATCTTCAGGTCAAACAATTCCTACAGGAGTGGAAGTGGGCGGCCTATGCTAAGTACTGCTCTACAACATATGTCTGAGCTATAAACTTGGATTATCATCCCATAAACCCGCTAAAATTTAGCATTGAATTCTCTATCTCTGGCATTATTACACTCCTAAAAAAGGCTATACTATTAAGCCCTGAGTGATTGTTACTTATGATATTCCATTAACCAACAATCTTGATACTCCCCTTCGTGTAGCTCATGATTTGGGAGTATTCTAACTTTTTTAAATCCGCAATTTTCATAACATCTTAATGCTCTTGAATTTGTAGTTTGGGGATCCATAACTATACAATCTGCATTTTTATATTTAATTAAAAATTCAACCATGGAAGAAACAAGTAATGTACCAATACCTTTATTCCAAAATTTTTCTTCACCTATAAATTGATCCATGCCATAAATATTCTCATCAACATATCTATATTCTTCCTTTGTTTTATCGTCTAGTCGATAGAATTGGATATATCCTATATCTCTGTCTTTATACTCTACTATACACTTAACTGTTTCATCTTTTGAATCATAAAAATCTTTTTTAACTTTTTCTAAATCAAAGGGATTGTCTCTTCCCTCGTAAAACTCAAGAACTGACGGATTGGAAAGCCATTTTGCTAATTGGTAGCTATCTTCTTTTTCTATTTTCCGTACTTTTAACTTTTTATTTTGGAATAACACTTATACTTCTCCTCCCGAATCAAGTTACTTCCCTTTTAAAATAAAATACCATTCCATTAACTCCTGACAGCTCCCATCCTTCTCGACCTAGAGCATTTAATTTGTCAGTCATTACTTCACTGAAATTAGTATTAGCCTTTAATTGAATTTGAATGTCTTCAACTCGATATTCGAATTGCTTCACTTACCTTCCACTCCTTTCAAAGTTTAAATTTCTCCAAAGAACAACCGCTGTAATTACCATCCAGAAATAGACCGCACCATAAAGTATTCTCTGCAAAAGCCCACCTGGAAGACTGATGAATGGAGGTTGATAAAATAGAAGTATTAGTGAACATGTGGTAACTACGGTACAAATACAAGTAAAAATGGCTAATGAGGGCTTTACGTTTCGAATAGCAATACTTATAAGTACTAATGCAGGAATTTGAACAATCATACCTGGCATGGAACCAAGCGTATGCCAAAGAAAATTTATATCAGCAGGAATAATACCGGAAATGTTATAGCTAAGTCCAAAGATTACCAATAATACGGTAGCTATGCTTGTCTTCTTATTATCTGGCCAAAATTGATGTAAAGCTATAGCGCCAACGAATATCACAATACCCGTAACGGCAAAAGTCCAATTCATTAACAAATGGTAAGGCGAACAAATTTCATACGGTGCGAGTGGATAGGTATTCTTTCCACATGATGTAACACCTAAGTCACTCATCGGTTGTTCGAGAAAATGGTATGGTGCAGTAGTTGCTTGAATAACGATATACTCCATGACGAAATACAAACTTAATGATATCCAACTGACAAAACCAATTCTCGCAATGATTGTGCGTTGATTCCGTAATAGCAAAACTATAAGAAACGAGATAACGGTTAGTGCAGCCATCCAAATGTAAGATGTATACATTACATCCCTCCCAATTATATTCTTAAAATCATTTTAGCATATAATTCCAATTTATTTTCATTAAGATAAAAGGATTGCATGCTCGGCAATCCATACTTAAACCAATCCTCTTTATTTTTCACTAAAAAAATTTGACCTTCTAAAGCACTGGCACTTAACCCTTCCCATTTAGTAAAGTACAACCTGACTAACCATGATTTATCCGCAACTGATTATATCCCCCGGCTTCCTTGGATTTCACCAATTAACCAAAGGAGGGAAACGAGCTCTTCCGGGGATAACTGTCTCTCTTCCCTGGATATCATCGTTTATCCAAGGAAGAGAAAGACTTTTCCAGGGAGGGGCGCGAGTCCTTCACGGGATAATTGCCTCCCTTCCCTGGATATCATCATTTATCCAAGGAATGGTTAATACTCTTTTTTTAATAATGCTTCTCTAATTGCTCCAAAAGCTTCTCCCATTCATGTTCGAGTTCTTCTTTTTCTTGATACAATTGTTGCAATTTCTCCAAATCGTCCGTTTCCAGCAGTTTCTTTTCTATCGTTATTATTCTTTCCTCTGCTATTTCTATTTTTTTCTCTAAATTGTTATTTTCCATACGCTGATTAGTTGATAATGAATTTTTCTGTAAGGATGATTTCTTCTTTTTTTCAGTACGTCTCTGGACTTCTTCCCCTCTAAATTCAATCATTTTCTGCTTTGCCCAATTATAATCTCCTTCAAAGCAGTAGAGAGTCTGGGCTTCAATCCAATATATTTTTGTAAATAGCTTATTAAGGAAATAACGATCATGGGAAACAGCTAAAATAGTACCTTGAAAACCTTCCAGCGCTTCTTCCAACACTTCTCTCGAGTCAATATCTAAATGATTCGTTGGTTCATCGAGAATAAGCAGATTAATATCTTGATACATCATCTGTGCTAACCTTAAACGCATTCTTTCTCCTCCGCTAAGCTGAGCAACTTTTTTAAATACATCATATCCGTAAAACAAAAACCGCGATAAAATTCGCCTAGCTTCTCCTTCAGCCACTTTTACCACATCTCTAAATGTCTCGATAACTGTTTCGTCTTGTACATCAAAAAATATATTCTGAGAAAGGTAACCTATTTTGACATTGCTGCCAACCCTCACCTCTCCTTGGTCAGGCTCCAATTGTTGCAAGATTAGTTTAATCAATGTTGTTTTGCCTGTTCCATTTTCCCCGATAACGGCTACTCGTTGCTGATAGGATACGTGCATATTAAGATCATGGAATAACAGCTTTTCATCAAAGGCTTTTGATACTTCTTTAAGGATTAACACATCATTTCCACTTCGATCTGCTCCATCCATTTGTAGGCTCATTTTTTTACGATTTATTATTGGTCGTTGTAATTTTTCCATTCTTTCTAATGCTCTCTCCATATTTCTAGCTCTTCTGTGAAGATCCGCATTTGGTGGATTGGCTCTATTTGCCCAGTCTCTTAATCGTTTGATCGCTTCCTTCATTTTTTTTATTTTTTTCTGTTGTTCCTCATAGGCTTGAAATTCCCGTAAAAGTTTTGCCTCTTTTTCCTGAACAAAGCCTGAGAAATTAGTATGATAGGCATTTACTTCTCCATCTTCTAAGTCAATGATCTTATTGACGACCTCATCAAGGAAATACCTATCGTGTGAAATGATAAGGACTGTTCCACTATATTCCTGAAGGAAATTGCCAAGCCACTCGACTGCCATTAAATCCAAATGATTCGTCGGCTCATCTAAAAGTAGTAAATCGGGTTGTTGAAGCAACATTAAACCTAAGCCTACTTTTGTCTTTTCCCCACCACTTAGTTTAGTAAATAATTGATCAAGTAATAATGGAATATTTAAACCTTGAACGATCCCCTCAATACGGGATTCTATTTCATAACCACCATTGAGGCTGAATTGATCTTGTAATTGCCCATAATCAGTGATCAGTTTTTCCAGCTTATTAGGGTCTATCTCCTTACTCATGGCAGCCTCTAACTTCTTCATTTTTTCTTCTTTTTGTAGTAAAGAGGAAAAAGCAGACCTTAGTACTTCCCTCACCGTTGTAGCCTCATCATACCGAGGAATTTGTTCAAGGTAACCGATTTTCGCTCCCTTTTGCCAATGGATTTGCCCTGCATCAGGTGTCTCAACACCTGCCAGTAAACGTATTAATGTTGTTTTCCCACTACCATTTCGTCCAACTAAGCCAACACGTTCATTTTCTTTTATTTCAAATGTTATATCTTCAAAAATGGAATTCCCACCGTACATTTTCGCTATTTTATTAACACTGCATACAATCATTTTCTAGTATCCTCCTAAAAAAATATAAAAAACGCCATGAGAAGACATTTCTTCCCATGGCGTTTTATAGACCTTCCGAAAATTCCGTTTTATAGCCATAAAAAAGAAGAGCATGAAAAAGCTCTCCTTACAATACGTCCATATATATGGGGGTAAGAGATGTTTTCACTGTTTTAGCTTGCTATGGAATTGTTAAAAAAGGGCATACGTATCCCGTTAACAAATTCAATCGCAAATTTTGCACGGTTAAAATAAAGAAATTCCGTCCAATAACCGTACACTAAAACAGCTTGATTCAACATCTTACCACCACCTCCGTTCGTTTAAGTTATTTATATTTTATTACTTGAAGGAATTTATTTCAAGCTTTTACTAACTAGTAATTAATATTTAATGTATAATTAGTACTAAAATTTCTATTTTAACAACTTTGGGGGGAAACATATAGTGAAGTCGGTAAAGGTTTATCACTACGATGTGTTTAGTAAAAAGCCTGGTAAGGGAAACCCTGCTGGTGTAGTATTAAACGGTGAAGAATTGTCTGATGCAGAAATGCAAGAAATCGCTTTTAAAGTGGGATTTAATGAGACGTCTTTCCCAATTAAATCGGAAGTAGCAGACTTGAAAATACGCTTTTTTACCCCAGGGCACGAAATGAATTTATGTGGCCATGGAACAATGGCGGCTGTTTATGCTTTAAAATCAAAGGGCTTACTAGGAGATAAAATAAGTCTTACCATTGAAACGAAGTCAGGGATTTTACCAGTTAGCCTTCTACCAACTATAGAAGACGATTTCCATATTACTATGAAACAGGGTACCCCAACATTCAAAGCATTTAATGGTTCAAAGCAGGAGCTAGCAAAAGCTATCGGATTAGATGAATCTGATCTTCATGATGTGTTACCAGTTTTATATGGAAGTACTGGAACCTGGACATTATTAGTACCAATTAAAGAGCTAAAAGCTTTTCAGAGAATGAAACCTAACAATAAAGAGTTCCCTACTATATTAAAGGAGATGCCAAAAGCTTCTGTTCATCCCTTCTGTGTGGAAACTTATGATCCTCATGCTGACCTGCATGCGCGACATTTCTCTTCTCCTTATTCAGGTACGATTGAGGACGCTGTAACTGGCACTGCTTCAGGGGTAATGGGAGCATATTATGTTACATACCTAGATACATACTTCCAAAAATCTCTGAAACTAATAATCGAACAAGGTTATGAAATAAACAAAGATGGTCGGGTTATCGTTCATGTTTCAAAGCAAAAGAATTCCTTAGATATTGAAATTACCGGTAGTGCCGTTTTGGTGGGGGATTTTCAAGTATACTAAAGATGACAGGATTTTAAATAGTGATATTAGTAAAAATGGGGAGGATTAACATTTCTTCCCCCCCGATTTATGTAAACAATAAAACCTTTTAATCTTGATTGACAAACTTCAAATCTAGCTTATCTATATTATCTAAAACTCTATCAAATCGTATTTGCTTTGGTTTACTAGGGAAAATGTGATGCTCATATGGCTCTCCTAAAGTTCTAAAGAATGGTTCAAACAGGCCAGTCGCTAATAAACCTATCATCTTTGTATAATGGGAATCAAGGCGATAGGAGTGAATGGTGTTCTCTGGTACGTGAAGAAAATCCCCTGGGTACATTTGAATTTCCTCACCATTTGCCCACATGGTCATTGTCCCTTCAAGACAAAAGAATGTCTCAGTATGGTGTTCATGATAATGATCGTTAATCTTTTCTCCCTTTGGACCTTCACTAGCAACGATAATAAAGTGACCATCTGTATTTTTTTGAGATGCAATAATTCTGTGTAGTTGATCACCAGCTACTAGACGATCCCCTTCCCCAGACTCAAGCACATAAGGAGTTATGTTATCAGGAAGTTCATGATTTTCTACTAGTTTTGCATTTTCTCCCTTTTGCCGATCCCACAGAAATCTAACATCTGCGGAATTCGAAGCTTCCATAAACTTCTCATGTGGAATTTCATTACTAGATTGTGGAGGATGTTCTATTTTTGAATATGGTTGCCCTAGGAATGAATACAGGTTTGCTGTTTCTCCTTTTGCCGTATATGATACAAATCGTGTTCTATGGCTCTGCATTCGATAACTATGGATTGTTCCTGGTGGAATATGTGCATAATCTCCAGGTAAAAGTAAATAAATCTCTTCATTTATGGAAAGTTCAAGCTTTCCATCGAGCAGTAAAATTCCCTCGTACGTTTGGTCATGAATATGAAATGGAAATGCATCCCCTTTTCCTCCTGAAATCAAAACGATTTCAAACTTACTATCTGTACTTGACATATCGGCCATAATAGTAGCAACTTGTCTCCCGAAAAGAAATCGCTTTCCATCTCCGCTTCGAAGTAAATAAGGCTTTTTCTCCTTTGGTAGTCCCATCAAGATAGTTGATTGCACAATAACTCTCCTTTATTACCATATTTTACTATTCTATTTTATTCTAAAATATATAAGGGCTTTATTCAAACACGTTCGCTTCTACTGAAACAATTATCATAAAAAATAAAAAAACATATCGCCTACTATATATATCGTTTTTTCATTTGCATGTTTAACGTTCTTCAGAAAGAAGTCTCC
>NZ_WJEB01000070.1:0-1471 GCF_010994085.1 Gracilibacillus saliphilus
GTGGAACGAGCGGCGGACGGGTGAGTAACACGTGGGCAACCTGCCTGTAAGACTGGGATAACTCCGGGAAACCGGGGCTAATACCGGATAATACATTGCTTCGCATGAAGCAATGTTGAAAGATGGCTTTTAGCTATCACTTACAGATGGGCCCGCGGCGCATTAGCTAGTTGGTAAGGTAATGGCTTACCAAGGCAACGATGCGTAGCCGACCTGAGAGGGTGATCGGCCACACTGGGACTGAGACACGGCCCAGACTCCTACGGGAGGCAGCAGTAGGGAATCTTCCGCAATGGACGAAAGTCTGACGGAGCAACGCCGCGTGAACGAAGAAGGTTTTCGGATCGTAAAGTTCTGTTGTTAGGGAAGAACAAGTACCGTTCGAATAGGGCGGTACCTTGACGGTACCTATCGAGGAAGCCCCGGCTAACTACGTGCCAGCAGCCGCGGTAATACGTAGGGGGCAAGCGTTGTCCGGAATTATTGGGCGTAAAGCGCGCGTAGGCGGTTTCTTAAGTCTGATGTGAAATCTTGCGGCTCAACCGCAAGCGGCCATTGGAAACTGAGGAACTTGAGTACAGAAGAGGAGAGCGGAATTCCACGTGTAGCGGTGAAATGCGTAGATATGTGGAGGAACACCAGTGGCGAAGGCGGCTCTCTGGTCTGTAACTGACGCTGAGGTGCGAAAGCGTGGGGAGCGAACAGGATTAGATACCCTGGTAGTCCACGCCGTAAACGATGAGTGCTAGGTGTTAGGGGGTTTCCGCCCCTTAGTGCTGCAGTTAACGCATTAAGCACTCCGCCTGGGGAGTACGGCCGCAAGGCTGAAACTCAAAAGAATTGACGGGGGCCCGCACAAGCGGTGGAGCATGTGGTTTAATTCGAAGCAACGCGAAGAACCTTACCAGGTCTTGACATCTTCGGATGTCCCTAGAGATAGGGAGTTCCCTTCGGGGACCGAATGACAGGTGGTGCATGGTTGTCGTCAGCTCGTGTCGTGAGATGTTGGGTTAAGTCCCGCAACGAGCGCAACCCTTGATCTTAGTTGCCAGCATTTAGTTGGGCACTCTAAGGTGACTGCCGGTGACAAACCGGAGGAAGGTGGGGATGACGTCAAATCATCATGCCCCTTATGACCTGGGCTACACACGTGCTACAATGGATGGAACAAAGGGCAGCGAAGCCGCGAGGTGTAGCAAATCCCATAAATCCATTCTCAGTTCGGATTGCAGGCTGCAACTCGCCTGTATGAAGCCGGAATCGCTAGTAATCGTGGATCAGCATGCCACGGTGAATACGTTCCCGGGCCTTGTACACACCGCCCGTCACACCACGAGAGTTGGCAACACCCGAAGTCGGTGGGGTAACCTTTGGAGCCAGCCGCCGAAGGTGGGGCCAATGATTGGGGTGAAGTCGTAACAAGGTAGCCGTATCGGAAGGTGCGGCTGGATCACCTCCTTTCTAAGGATAA
>NZ_WJEB01000071.1:0-1468 GCF_010994085.1 Gracilibacillus saliphilus
ATACGACCGTCCCTAGTAAAAATACAACCCAAAAATTAATGAGCCAAATACAGTAAAAGAACGCTCTTTCACGTTACCTATTGTTTATCGCCTCGAGCTTTGTCATCATCGTTCGTTTGTGGGTTAGGCAGTATCATAAGTCCTCTTGACAAGTAAAATGTCATCTCTCCTAGTTAGCGTTATTATTTTACAAAAAAGTGTTAAAACATAATGCCTTAATGGTACTACCATCATGAGTTATGAATTTCATGTAGACATTTTTATGTTGTCCAAAGTTACATTTCTAGCAAAAAGCACTTGTTGCCATTAGTAGACAATCAAGTGCTTTATTCAATGTTTTACTTCCTGTATAGTTTAGTTGTGTAACTTAAGACTTCGGTAAATAAAATCTATAAAGAGTCTTTAAAAACATCTACATCGTTTTCGCTTAATACTGCTTTTATTTCATTACCTTCAAAAACAACCATATAGTCATTTGGTAAAGCAAGAACTTTTATAATCTCTGGTTTAATTTTTAGTAGTTGATAAGCATATAGAGCATACAACTCTGTAGTATTATCATCCTCTACAGGACCTATATACCAACCTGAATCTCCTTTTTCAACATCTCCATTTCTTTGTAAATATATTTTCTCGAGTTCTAGTACACCTTTAGAAAGTATGATTTTATCACTAAATTTTATTGATAAACCATCGACATTTATCTTTCTCAAAAAATGACCTTGTTCTAGTTGTACCCACAATGCCAAAGTTAAATCTTCAGTTATATCTTCAAATGGATTTTTAGAGTAATCAGGAGTAGTCAATATAAAATTCCCGATTTCTCTCTCTTGTAAATAATAGACGGACCAACCAACTTGTAAAGAGAATCCATGAATTAATTTATTACGGTCTACCTGTTCTAATATAGCAAACAAAATTTCTATTTGAGGTTCTAATTCTTTTTCGGCAGTCACTATAATGGTCTTGTCCATAATAATCTTTTCGAATTTCTTCATTTCTTCAACCTCTCTTCTATAGCTACTTTTAGAGCTTCTCGAGCTTGTTTCTCTTTTTCTAGCATTTCCATTCTTACATTAACAGGAACCTCTCCCATCTTAGAATGTCCTTTCCAATCAGCCCAACTATGAGCCCCCTTAGATGCATTCGAAGATTTTCCAAGACCAACAAAATTATCTTTTAGATTTAGAATTTCTATTTGTTGTTCTCTAGTTAACCTACTAAATCCATCCATTTCAGTTATTTCTTTCATTGAAACAATATGGTCTGCTTCAAACTTATCAACTTCATACCCGTATACAGGGTCTACTTTAGGACCATCTGGATTAACCATTTTTCTTACATCGTTACTTGGTGTCTTTTTCCTCAAATTTTTATATTCATCTTTTGCAATACCATTACCTGTACCTTTAATACCATTCCCAACTCTACTTACCTCGTCAACTCCTCCACCACTTCTTTTCGCAAA
>NZ_WJEB01000072.1:0-1450 GCF_010994085.1 Gracilibacillus saliphilus
AAGCACGTTTCTGTGAATGTAAAAATTAATTATGAAAGTAATAGCTTAAGGCCTTACAGTTTTGATATAGAGTTTCAAATCGATGGTGAACCCGATTTTATTAGAATAAAAAACACTTAGAGGTGATACCTTATGAAAAAGGAATTTGAAGATTATTTGTCTGAACTACAAACTGACATGGTAGCAATTAGCTTAGAGTACGTAGAAGATAGAGCTGATGATATTTTTATTTATTGTTCATATGAACCAGAAGCTTATTACTTTAATGTTTTTTTTAGACTTCAAGGGAAGCTTGTTTTGAAACATCAGCTAAATGATGTACCTGATGATTTTACTTATGACACTTCAACTGAGAGACAACTAGCTTTACAACGTATTGGTGTTCAAAATTTAGAAGAAATTCATAAAAAATGCAAAGAATATGGAAGAGATATGCCAAGCGAAATAAAATTACACTATAATGTAAAACAAAACTCATTAAAAGCAAAGTATAATTATGATATAGTTTATTCAAATGATGATGAACTATTACCTAAAGATATTTTCATTAGATGGTTAGAAGAAGTGAAAAATAATTTATAAATTAGACCTTGATTGGGTATCGACCCCCGAAAGTTAGAGTGAAAGATCTAACTTTCGGGGGATGTTTTTATGGTCCTCCTAATATTGATAATCTTGTACCACAAAACAGTCAAATTAACAGGAGGGGTGGAGTTTGGTATGATTATGGAGACAGAGTGGGCGAAAGCATTAAAAGAGGTACCGCCTAAGAAAGTTTCTGTAAACATTGAACCCATGTATTTAAATAATTCTATGCGTCCGAATTCTTTTATGGTTGAGTATGAAATTGAAGGTCAATTTCCAGTGTTTCGTGAGATTGCAAATAAATCAGGAGGTTGATGTATATGAGTTTTGAAATAGAACTAAACAAATTATATAATGAAATTGCTCAACAGATTAATGATATGATCCCAACTGAATGGAATAATTTCTGTTTTAATGGAGAAGTAAAGGATGAAGAAGGAGGAGTATTTTTCTTTTTTAGGCCTAAAGATAAAGTGCAATACGTTTATTCCCATTATATTCCTAGACTATATAATATAGATAGGAGGTCATACTATAACTGCATACATTATTTGAATTAACCGTTCAACTTCAAAGACTTTTCATTGAAAATGATCAAGAGCCTTGGTTTTCAGTAACATTATTAGTTAATGAAGATGGTAAATTAACTGTACATTTTGATTATACTAATTGGCATGATAGCGAATTTGGTCCGTCTGATAGAATTGAATATTTTGAATATAAATATATCAGTAATGATAAAGGTAACCTAGATTTAATTAAGAGAATGAAAGAATTTGAAAAAAATAATACTACTGTTGAATAAAGTACTTGATGGTTTTCGCAACAGTTCGATTTTTTTAACGTTCTTCAGAAAGAAGTCTCC
>NZ_WJEB01000073.1:0-1193 GCF_010994085.1 Gracilibacillus saliphilus
CCCCTGCAAGAGTAGGACGTTGCCAGGCAGTTGAAAAAGCTTTTTAGTCATACGACTAAAAAGCTTTTTCTTATAGGACAAGAAAGTATAAAATTTGCGCATATGTCTAACTCCGAGCGTCCAAAAACTAGGCGACTTCACGAATCGCCCTACGATAAAGAAGACTTGCCGCTTGGTGAAACCAGAGGCTTAGTCGCACTTATGCCTTTAGGTGAAAGTCATCATCGGTTCGCTTTTCTCAGTGACTCCTTTATCTTAGTTGATTCTGAAGCCGATACGTTTCTAAGCAGCGCCCTGCGCTTTTCTTACTTGTAAGGAAGGTATATAAACATTGGTATTACAACTATTATAAGCAAGTATGATAGGAAAAAGAAAAATCCAGACTATTTACTAAAAGTATAGTCTGGATTTTTATATGATTAACTTAGGCTTTCCCATGCGGCATGCATACCTGCCACTCTACCGGTAACCATAGCTGAAGTGATATTATAACCACCTGTATAACCATGAATATCTAAAACTTCCCCACAAAAGTATAGGCCATGCATTAATTTCGATTGCATGGTGCTAGGTACAATTTCTTTAATGGAGACACCTCCACCGGTAACGAAAGCTTTTTTTAATGGTAAACTTTCATGGACCTGAAAAGAGAAACCTTTGAGGTCGTTAAGGAATCCATCTAGTTTTTCCCGGGAAATATTGGCACATTTAATTGCTGGTGAAATATTGTTTCGCTCCAATAAAAAATCCAAGTATCTTTCTGGAACTAACCCTTTAGTAACGTTTTTGAAAGTCCGTTTGGAATGTTGATTGATCATAGTTGAGAGATCGTTGAAAAGCTCATGTACAGGTTTGTTAGGAATGGCGTCTATTTGTACTTCAACATGTTTTAGACCTTTCATGAGCAACTTAACAATATATTGTGAGCATCTTAAAACCGCAGGACCAGAAATACCAAAATGCGTAAAAAGCATATCCATTTGATGTGTAATGATTTTCTTACCTTTTTCATCAAAGACTGATAAAGCAATATCACGTAATGCCGTACCTTGTAATTTCTTGCTGAGGATAAACTCTTCATTAGAAACGATCGGTACCTCTGTTGGATATAATGCTGTAATTGTATGTCCCGCCTTTTTCGCCCATGGATAAGCGTCACCAGTTGAACCAGAGGTTACAATAGACACCCCTAT
>NZ_WJEB01000074.1:0-1051 GCF_010994085.1 Gracilibacillus saliphilus
CGTTCCACTGCTTCCTCATAAGGGGTTGCGGGTTTTCCTGATGATAGGTGTTCATAGTCATGATTGTACAGAGGATCTAAAGTATAAATATCTCACAAAACCAAAAAAACACCTGCTGCCTAAAAAGACAAGCAAGTGTTTATACTTGTATTAATTTTGTCACTTAATTTTATTATAATCATACATTCCTTTTTTCGCTTAGAAACTTATTTAAGGTTACTATATATAACTCTCTGCAATATCTATATCATTTCTCATTTCTAAATCCGGAAATTTTCTGTCTAGCTTTCTTAAGCAATTGATTAGTTCTTTACTTTGTAAGATTTCTGCGATATCTTCAAAAACCTCACTTATATAATATAAATCTTGCTTAGAACAATTATTTAAATATTTTATAGTCTCTTCCTCATTTTCTGAAAGAGCCTCTATTATTTCATTCCAACTTTTTTCTATTCCATAATCATCGTTTAGATTTAATTTTTTTCTTTTATTTAATATACCTTCCATTTTTTGTTCTATATTCATATTAGCCCTCCAAATTTTCCTACGGTTGTTTAGTAGCATCAGGAAAAATTGTTCCTATTTCTCCATTTGTTTTTATGACTCCTACCCTTACGCCATTATACTCTCCAAAAATTGCCACTCCATTTTCTGCTTTTAAAAATTCAGGTGATTTAGATATCTTAGTACCTGCTGCTGCAATATCTGATTCTGTCCAATTCTCAGGAAACCATGATTGATTGGAACCTGTTCTTTTTGCTTTCACCTTGTGTCCGGGTACATTACCTACTCTCACACCATTTTCGAATACTTTATTTATGCTATAATCTATTTTATTTTTTTCCAAAAATTCAATATTGTTTTGACCGTGTCCTCCCCCCTTCATCTTAGAGATATCATTGGTTTTAGGATTTGTTGTAAAATCACCTACATCTGAATGCTTTATACTTCTTTCAGATATATTAATATTGTTCACTTGGGAAGTTTTATTAGTGATATCATCCGAGCTTTTTGTATTAATACTACCAAACCCATCCCCACTCCGTCCAAC
>NZ_WJEB01000075.1:0-1024 GCF_010994085.1 Gracilibacillus saliphilus
AAGCACGTTTCTGTGAATGTAAAAATTAACTATGAAAGTAATAGCTTAAGGCCAAGTAGTTTTGATATAGAATATGAGATAGATGGAAGAATGATATTTACAAGTATAGAGAATTAGAGGTGATTATATGAAAGTATTTGAAGATTATTTTTCAGAGTTACAAGCAGACATGGTGGCTATTTGTTTAGAATATGTCGAAAATAATGCAGATGAAGTCTATATATATGGTTCATATGAGCCAAAAATGTATTTTTTTGATTTCTTTTATAGAGTCAATGGCAAGGTTGTTCATAAACATCAATTAAACGAGACTATAGAAGAATCGGATGGTCAACACAATCAAGTATTTGATGTTTCAAGAGAGAGGCAGAAGTCTGCATTAAAAATTGGTAATAATAATTTGAAACTTATTCATAAAAAGTGTGAAGAATTTAATAAAGAAATGCCCACAGAAATGAAATTATATTATAATGTGAAACAAAACTCCTTAAAGGCAAACTATAAATATGCTCTAGTTTATTCCAATGATGATGAATTATTGCCTGATGATATTTTCGATAACTGGTTTGAGGAAGTAAAAGAAAATAATGAATAAACTATACCTTGATGGGCTAAATGCCTTTCAAGGTTTATTTTTTGAACATCTGACGTTATAGTATGATTAGTCATCCATGGAGAATACAGAGTATATATTACTGACAAAGATATATTTGGAAACAAGTTTAGTAAAGAAAAACAAACCCAAAGCCTATTTATCTTAGGTATCGTGGAGTAAGTGTAGCCGTAAGTCACATACAGGCTAAGAGTTGCCTTTCCACGATCTTCCCAACACCAAAACCACCCGCAACAGTACCGAAAACTCCAAAACCATGGTCAGTAAATTATGCAATGAAATGGTTGAAGGAACAAATACCGGAAGTTCGGATTGTACAGGATTCGATGGGTGGCACCCATATAATGTTTGCGAAAAGAAGTGGTGGAGGAGTTGAGGATGTAAGTAGAGTTGGGAATGGTACTAAGGGTA
>NZ_WJEB01000076.1:0-219 GCF_010994085.1 Gracilibacillus saliphilus
CTTGTAATATAACTCTTATCTAGTTTTTAGGGTACATAAAAAAACTAAAAAAAACTCTTGCATTCTATGTGAATGATGAGTTATAATGTATCTTGTCCTTGAAAAAAGAGTCTGGTGACGATAGCGGAGAGGTCACACCTGTTCCCATGCCGAACACAGCAGTTAAGCTCTCCAGCGCCCATGGTAGTTGGGGCTCGCGCCCCTGCAAGAGTAGGACGT
>NZ_WJEB01000077.1:0-470 GCF_010994085.1 Gracilibacillus saliphilus
AGGTTGGGGGTTCAAGTCCTCTGGCCGGCACCATTTGGGAGCCATTAGCTCAGTTGGTAGAGCATCTGACTTTTAATCAGAGGGTCGGAGGTTCGAATCCTCCATGGCTCACCATTTACGCGGGTGTGGCGGAATTGGCAGACGCGCTAGACTTAGGATCTAGTGTCTCTTGACGTGGGGGTTCAAGTCCCTCCACCCGCACCATACAATTATAATAATTAACTATATGCGGAAGTAGTTCAGTGGTAGAACACCACCTTGCCAAGGTGGGGGTCGCGGGTTCGAATCCCGTCTTCCGCTCCAGGAAATTAATCATTTAGTTTGCCAAGTGATTAATGTATTATTCCTTGCCGGGGTGGCGGAATTGGCAGACGCACAGGACTTAAAATCCTGCGGTGGGTTTCCACCGTGCCGGTTCGAGTCCGGCCCTCGGCACCATTTAGCGCCCGTAGCTCAATTGGATAGAGCGT
>NZ_WJEB01000078.1:0-676 GCF_010994085.1 Gracilibacillus saliphilus
CCCCATGTTCGTAAAAAGTTATGGAAAGAAATGTTCTGGTCGAGAAGTTTTTGTTTGTTGACGACTGGCGGTTCACCTATTGAAGTGATAAAAAAATATATTGAAAATCAAGGGATAAAGTGAGGTGATTTGATATGGCTAAACAAAATAAAGCGTACAAGTTCAGAATATATCCAACAGCTGAACAGGTTTTGATGATACGCAAAACATTTGGTTGTGTTCGGTTTATCTATAATAAAATGTTAGCCGAACGTAAAGAAACGTATGAAAGCCTAAAAGATGATAAGGAAGCTTTGAAAAAGATAAAACATCCTACTCCTGCTAAATATAAAAAGGTATTTGAGTGGCTAAAGGAGGTAGACTCTTTAGCGTTAGCAAACGCTCAACTAAACTTAGATAAAGCGTATAAAGCATTCTTCAAAGGGAATGCCAAGTTCCCAAAATTCAAAAGCAAACGACATAAGCAAAGCTATACTACGAATGTTGTGAACGGAAACATTCAACTGTTGGATGGTCATATCAAATTACCTAAGTTGAAAATGGTTAAAATCAAACAACATCGAGAAATCCCATCCGAATACAAAATCAAATCTTGTACACTATCTATGACTTCATCAGGAAAATACTATATTTCAATTCTTACAGAGTATGAAAAGGAGATGGAAACCAAAGAAAT
>NZ_WJEB01000079.1:0-352 GCF_010994085.1 Gracilibacillus saliphilus
CGGCTGGATCACCTCCTTTCTAAGGATAAATGAAAGGCGGAAGCACCCGTTTAGCGATGTACAAACTGGACTGAACCGAAGGAGATAAAGGAAACACAACGAACGAATGTGAGTTGATGTTGACTTATCGTACGGAGGTGAGGGAAGTTGTGCTAGTCGCTGGGTGCTGGAGCTGGACATAATTACGGAACATTCCTTTACGGAATGCACATTCATACTAGGTTGTTTGGTTCAGTTTTGAGGGATCAATTCTCTCAATATGTACCTTGAAAACTAGATAAGAGTATGACAAGACATCAAACAAAACCAACGACTTTTTCATTGAAAAGCATTGAGTATAGTTAAGTGAAGA
>NZ_WJEB01000008.1:0-160263 GCF_010994085.1 Gracilibacillus saliphilus
TCTGCGCAAATTTTATACTTTCCTTATATATATAAAAAGAGTCGGACAACATGCCGCGACTCCAATTCTTTCATATGGCTGACGTATTAGTAGATACAAACTGCGAAGTAATGAAAGTTCTGGCTGAAGTAGCGTGGTAATTAGATGTGCGGTCATCTAAGAAATAATTTTGAAATATATCGTGATGACGTGATGATAACTACCACTCCGGCTGCCCACTTCCCTTTCCGTGGGGTTTACTTTTTCGAGCCAAAACCGCTCGAAAAAGTGGATCTTCAGGTCAAACAATTCCCACAGGAGTGGAAGTGGACGGCCTTCGTTAAAATATGCTCCACAACACTAATCAGAAATCAACCAGTCCATTTCTCCACCATATGTAGCGTAGGGTACGACTATGCTAAAGGGGCATTCACACCCAATTAGTACTGTAATAAAACAGAAAATTTTAGTTCCATGAGTTCATTCCTTTCTATAATCAGATAACAAAAATAGCGTAGGCAGAATACGGACACTCCTGTGGGACAGCGAGAGCTGAAGATCCACTTTGCAAAGTGGTTTTCTTTGCAAAGTTAGCTGAAGCCGAGCCCACGGAAAGCGCAGTATTCTGCCGGAGCGTATAGCAGCACTCATCAAAATGCAGTACGGGAAGAGAGTGAATCCATGTCTTAGTTACTTCGCAGTTTATGTATTTTGTGCTTGACTATTTATAAAAGAAAAAACTACTAAGTGAAGCTCACTTAGTAGTTTTTCCTCTTTCTATTCTAATATTATGCACGGGAGACGTATTTGCCGTCTGCGGTGGAGATTACTAGTACATCTCCTTCATTAACGAAGAAAGGTACCTGAACGGTTAAACCCGTTTCTAAGGTTGCTGGCTTGGTTCCGCCGCTTGCTGTATCACCTTTTATTCCAGGCTCTGTTTCTGTTACAGTAAGCTCAACGTTATTAGGTAAGTCTACCCCGATAGTTTCTCCTTCGTATGTTAAAATGTTAACTTCCATGTTTTCTTTAATAAATTGCAATTCGCGTTCAATCTGATTTGCTTGTAATTCTGTTTGTTCAAATGAGTTGGTATCCATAAAGGTATGAGTATCACCAGAACCATATAAGTATTGCATCTTTCTATTTTCGATATGAGCTCTATTTACTTTCTCTCCACCTCGGAATGTCTTTTCCTGAATACTACCATTTCGGAGGTTACGTAATTTGGAACGCACAAAAGCAGCACCTTTACCAGGTTTTACATGCTGGAATTCCATTACTTGCCAAATACCTCCATCTACCTCAATGGTGAGTCCTGTTCTAAAATCATTAACTGAAATCATCAAATTCCTCCTCAAAAATGTTTACGATACTGATAAGCGAATTAAGTCTTTCGGTGAATGAGTTAGCCGTTCATTGCCATCTTCCGTAATTACAATGTCATCTTCTATACGGCATCCCCCAACATTAGGTACATAGATTCCCGGTTCAACTGTTACCACCATGCCTTGTTCAAGCACTGCATCTGAACGGAACGACAAACCTGGCATTTCATGTACATCTAACCCAAGTCCATGACCTGTTGAGTGACCAAAGTATTTACCATAGCCTTTTTGATCAATATGATCTCTAGTTAAGGCATCAGCTTGTTTAGCAGTTATTCCCGCTTTTATTCCTTCTACACCTTTTAACTGTGCTTCAAGAACTGTTTGGTAGATCATCTCTAATTCTTCTGATATATTCCCAACGGCTAGTGTTCTAGTAATATCGGAAGCGTATCCTTTATACATGGCACCAAAGTCCAATGTTACCAATTCACCAGACTGAATTTCTTTTGCCGATGCTACACCATGCGGCAATGCAGATCGGTAACCGGAGGCAACGATAATATCAAAGCTAGATGATGTTGCACCTTGCTTTCTCATAAAGAACTCTAATTCATTAGAGATATCGATCTCTTTTACTCCCGGTTTTATGTATTTTAAAATATGGTCAAACGCATCATCGGCAATTTTACAAGCATCTTTTATTATATTAAGCTCATCTTGATCTTTAATCAAGCGTAATTTCTCAATTAACCCATTTGAAGGAATCAAGTTTGCTTTGATTGATTCATTATATTTTTCATATAAACCATATGTCAGGTCATCTTTTTCAAATCCAACCGTTTTGATTTGTAATGACTCTACTAATTCCGCTATGGTGTCTTGAATTGGTCCTTTATGTTCTTTAATATCAAATCCTTTAACCTGATCACTGGCTTGCTCCATGTAACGGAAATCAGTAACAAAGATTGCATCACTACTAGTTACAAGTGCTACACCTGCAGTACCTGTAAAACCCGTAATATATCGTCTATTAATCGGACTGGTTATTAATAATCCATCGATATTTGCTTGCTTTATTACATTTTTTAATTTCTCAAGTCTCTTCATCCCTAACTCCCTTTCTATCGAATATTTTCTAAGAAATACATTGCTGCTAATTGATATCCTTTTGTACCTAAGCCAACAATTTGACCGCTACAGACAGGAGCTAACATGGAAGTTTGACGGAATGACTCTCGCTTATGTACATTTGATATGTGTACCTCAATAACTGGAATAGTAATGGAACTAATAGCATCTCTTAGCGCAATGCTAGTATGTGTATACGCCCCGGGATTAAATATAATGCCATGATATTTTCCTTCTGCCTCATGTATCCAGTCAATTAATTCACCTTCATGATTGGATTGCTTGGCATCTAAATGAACTTGATAAGGTTCCATTACGCCTCGTACTTTATTCTCGATATCCTGTAATGTTTCATTACCATACAGATCAGGTTCTCGTTTTCCTAAACGATTTAAGTTCGGTCCATTTAATAAAAGTAACTTCCCCATTTCCTTCACTCCATCTCCACAAGCTTTCTTCACCATCTTAACATAGTTGGTTAATTATTTTCACCTATATGTTGCTGATAAGCAAAAGAAATAGAATATACAATAAATACACTATATAAAATGAATAAACAAACAGTAGTCACCACAGTATCACTATCTAACTCAAAAAACGGTGGTATATTTGTAAAAATCGGTTCCAACAACCAAAAAACAATAAACCATAAAACAATTCCAGCTAATATGCCTGGTAACACACCTGGAAATTTTTTCAGTAAAACATAATATAATAATGCTAATCCTATGGATATTAGACTGATAATCAATATGGAAATAAATTGGCCTAACCATTGATCTGACCATGCTGACTGTAACCAAGGTCGTAATATTAAACTCTTCGGAGTTACTTCTGTAAAGTTAAAGTAACCTGCAATGGCAGCAATTGTTCCCCAGATAAGCCCCCCAAAAAAACCGATACTAATAGTTTTGGGAATTAATGAAGTTTTTTCTTGTTTATTTTCTTTAAGATAGACACGTCTCAATATAATCACCTCAAAAAATAGGCTAACCAAAATCAACTTTTTCATGCTAAATGTACTTAAGATCTAGTTATTTTGCTATTTTTCTAATACAATAAAAATAAAGCGCTTTAATATCATTGTTTCAAGTATTTAAAAAAATTTTGTATAAAATCCAACAAATAACGGGTATAACTATAGAAAGGACTTTAAATCGTGTATACTTTTATGTAAAGGAGGAAGCTTAAATGAATCGAAACATAGGTTCTATCGTTGTTTATGCATTAATCGGATTAGCTGTGTTCGGTTTTATCTCTTTCTTAATTACTGACACACTCGGTTTACTTAAATTCCTATTTATATCCTTGTTAATCGGTGCAGCCATTTTTGGTTTAGTGTACTTCTTCTTTCTAAGAAGACGAACACCTAATGAACTGAGAAAATACCGAAAAGCTGTGAAACAATCGAAACAAAAATATAAATATCAGCATCAAAATAAGCACACGCAACCTAGTCCAATCAAACAAAATATCTCAGTGAAGAAACCAAATCGACCATTAAAAACTAGAAAAAATCACACTCACTTGAGAGTGATTGAAGGAAATAAGCAAAAGAAAAAGAACAGAGCGTCGTTATAATGCGCTCTGTTCTTTTCTATAGGGACCACTTAGATAAAAACTTGATTGTCCTCTGGTACCCTAATTCCATTAATTCCTGTTTTTTTTCTAATGATATATTAAATTCAGTAGCACTTACATCATCAATTGGAAAAAACAAAATATCTTTCGCTACATTTTCTGAAATGTATCTCGTGTCATATGCTTTTCTCATCGTACCTATTACCGCCTTTAACATATCCACAGCATTATTAATTTTGTTATTGTAATAATATTGCGCAGGATCTGTTAATTGTAAACCTAGAATTGGGCGATCACGTTTTCCATTATCTCGTTCGAATAACCATAAGGGGAAATTACTTGAAATCATGCCATCGACAACAATACTTTTCTGTCTTGTGAGGGGATTGATAATTTTAGAAGGTCGAAAAAAATATGGTATGGAGATACTGCTACGAACAGCTTTGGCGATGGGAAAATAACCAGCATCAATATGGTAATTTTTTTTCAGATCATCCGGAAAGACTACAACACGATTTAATGTTAAATCTGCTGCAACAATCTTCAATTTATCTGAAGGAAGATCTGAGAAAGATGTCAAACCTTTTTCCATCAGTTTTACATTTAACCAATCTTCAAAATAATTTCCTCGATATAACCCCATGGTGTTATATAATGTTAGCCATTTTAAAAAAGGAAACCTGCTACTCCATTTCGATTGATCAAGGAAATTTTCAAGTGGCAAATGCAAAAAAATTTCTTTCATTTCTTTTGCTGTAAAACCAGCCGCAATAAACGTAGCAAATAGGGCTCCAGCAGATGTACCAGCTACTCTTTCAAATTGTATGTTTTTTTCATCGAATGCTTGGATCGCCCCTAAAAATGCAAAGGCTTTAACACCCCCACCTGAGAAAACACCATCAATTTTCATGACATCACCCTATCTAACCGGTATCACATTATATATATACATCTGTACCAGTAGATAGAACTTGATAATCTAGTCCTTTTTTGACTGAAATTCCCTTAATTCTTTTGCTCGTTTAGGATTTTCTAAAAATTGTACTACATTACCAATGCGATCAATTGAATTCCAGCTCAAGTGATGCTCAATTCCTTCAACGTCGGTATAAATATTTTCTTCATCAACACCAATAATTCTAAGAAATTTTTCCAACAATTCATGTCGATATACTAATCTTTCTCCTACTTTTTTACCCTTTGAGGTTAAGATCAGCCCTTGGTATTTTTCATAATTTAAATAGTCATCCCGGTCTAGCTTTTGCACCATTTTCGTCACAGATGACGGCTGTACTTGTAAAGCTTCAGCTATCGCAGATACTCTTGCATATCCTTTTGTTTCCATTAGTATATAAATCTGTTCTATGTAATCTTCCATTGTCGGTGTAGGCATATACATCCTCCATTACTATATATATTATGTAAATAAAAGCATACAATAGAATGACAGGTGAGACAAGACATCTTTCTAAAAATCCTTAAGTTCAAAATTTTTTTCTTTATTTCACACTATTAAATGGTATAATCCTTTTTAGAGGATTTAATAGAAGAACATTGGGGGATTCAAAAAATGACAGAATTATACATTCTTATCGGTATACTAATTGCCTTTATTTTATTTACCGTATACCGCTATTTTAAACAAAAAAAGATACTAAAAGCCCTAACGGAAAATGAATTTCGTGAAGGTTATCGTAAAGCCCAGCTTATTGATGTGAGAGAACCGAAGGAATATGATGGTGGGCACATTCTTGGTGCTAGAAACATACCATTAACTCAATTAAAACAGCGTTTAACAGAGCTGAGAAAAGATAAACCTGTTTACTTATACTGCCAGAATGGTTCACGCTCCATGAGAGCAGCATTAATTCTTGATAAACAAGGATATAAAGACCTCTATCAGTTACAAGGCGGATATAAAAAATGGACAGGTAAAATTAAGAAAACAAAAAAATTAGATTATTAAGCAAAAGTCGAGTTCCCACACTCGGCTTTTTAATATTCATATTAAAACCCTCTCCATACCAAACAGTATCCATAAACTGCGAAGTAACTTTCTTGAGGTTCTGCTCTGTTCATCCTTCCGTAGAGAGTACACCGTATACCGCTCCGGCAGAATACTGCGCTTTCCGTGGGCTCGGCTTCAGCTAACTTTGCAAAGAAAACCACTTTACAAAGTGGATCTTCAGCTCTCGCTGTCCCACAGGAGTCTCCGTATTCTGCCTACGCTATTTTTGTTCTGTGATTATAGAAAGAAATGAACTCATGGAACTAGACTTTTCTTTTGTCACAGTGTTAATCGGCGGTAAATGCCCCTTTAGCATAGTCGCACCCTATGCTACATATGGTGGAGAAGTCGACTGGCTGATTTCGAATAAGTGTTGTGGAGCATAGCCTAACGAAGGCCGCCCAATTTCACTCCTGTGGGAATGGTTTGACCTGAAGATCCACTTTTTCGAGCGTTTTTTGCTCGAAAAAGTTAGCTGAAGGGCAAACCCCACGGAAAGGGAAGTGGGCAACCGGAGTGGCGGTTATAATCACGATATATGTCAAAATGTCTTCATAGGTGACTGTGCATTTAGTTTCGAACAAAGGGTATTTTCATTACTTCGCAGTATGTATCTGGTGATAAGTATTACTTGATTCATTTCAAAACAACTATTATATTATTTTTCGATTAAGAAATGGTCACTTCTAAACATTTTTACTATATAAGTAATAATTCATTCGATTAGAAATGTATAACTCTCGATAATCTGACCACAATAACAGTACAAATGTATCAATGATAGGATGGGTGTTATGAGTATATCAATTTCAAGAGATGAAACATTTATGGAGGAGTACGAAGAAGCAATCAAAACCCCGTCTCAGTTAGCAGATTGGCAATTATTTAAGCAATCTTATCAAATTGCAGAAACCATGAAAATCCCTAGTTTCAAAGATCTTGTCGCACCTAAGTTTTTACCTCATTTAGAATTTTTACCTCATCAAATAGAATGTGCCGAAAAAGTAATTCAACATATGAACGGCAGAGCCTTGTTAGCTGATGAGGTAGGTTTAGGGAAAACGATTGAAGCTGGTTTGATTTTAAAAGAGTATATGTTAAGAGGCTTAGTTCAAAAAGTGCTTATCTTAGTACCTGCTTCCCTAGTTAATCAATGGGCATTGGAATTGAATCAGAAATTTCTAATCCCTGCAGTGACATCAGGAAAAAGAGTTGATTGGCAAAATACTAATATCCTTATTAGTACATTAGATACTGCTAAATCCCCTAGACATCGCCAAGCCATTCTTGATCAGGATTATGACTTTGTTATTGTCGATGAGGCACACAAATTAAAAAACCATAAAACAAAAAATTTTCAGTTTGTCCAACAATTATCGAAAAAATATTGCTTGTTATTAACCGCTACACCTGTTCAAAATAAATTAACTGATATCTTTAATTTAATCAGTCTATTAAAACCAGGTTACCTTGGAACTTATGAAGATTTTATCCAACAATATCGGGAGCAAAAACGAAAAGTGGATGAAGATCCATATTTGAAACAATTAATTAGTAAAGTAATGGTTCGTAACCGTAGATCAGATACAGGTGTTCATTGGACAAAACGAGAAATCGAAACCATTTGGGTGCCTTTTACAGACCAGGAACTGGATACTTATCATCAGGTTGAGCAATTTTTTAAACATAACACTGCTATATCTTCCATTACGTATGTAAGAGAATTCTGTAGTTCTCGCGAAGCATGTTACCTTTCGATAAAAAAATGGATACAGCAACAGGAAAACATTGACTTGCCAGTAGTAAAAGATTTATTAGCAGCCATTGAGCAACTGCCACATCATGCTAAAGCATTAAAATTAGTAGAGTTAATCAAATCATCTGATGAGAAATTTATTGTATTTACAGAATATCGAGCTACACAAATCTATTTACAGTGGCTTTTACAACAAGAAAAAATTCCAGCTGTCATTTATCGAGGTGGTTTCAAAAAAGGGAAAAAGGATTGGATGCGCCAGTTATTTCAAAATCACGCACAAGTAATGATTGCAACAGAAGCAGCCGGTGAAGGTATTAACCTTCAATTCTGTCATCGTTTAATTAACTATGACCTGCCTTGGAATCCGATGCGTCTTGAGCAAAGAATCGGACGAATTCACCGCTTCGGTCAGGAAAATGATGTAAAAATATATAATTTCGCTTTAAAAAATACGGTAGAAGAACATGTAATGAATTTGTTATACAATAAAATTCAACTGTTCGAGAATGTGATTGGTCACCTAGAACAAATTCTAAGTGATTTAAACCTTCCAAATATGGAGCGTGAAGTGGAACAGATTTTTGAAGAATCTAAATCTGTTGGTGAATCTAAAATCAAATTAGATAATTTAACATCTGTTATTCAATCCTACCAACAAGACAATGAAGCCAAGGAGCATTCACTATGATTACTAATTTACATGATTTCTTACATCAGTACTTTACCATTCATGATTGTGACGTTATTACAGAAAGTAATACAGAAATGACGATAAGACTAACACGTGAACTGGATCAGGTATTAATGAACCGACCCTTTTATTGGCACTATATGGACAAAATCGGACGAGTCGGTGAACCGATGTCCTTGTATTTGGATACTAGCACGAAAAAAAAAGATAATAAAAAAGAGTGGATCCATTTTGGTAGTCCTCGTCTTCAGCAAATATTTCATCATATTAAGCAAAATGCCCGCTTTACGATCCTATATGAAGAAACAAGTGGGGATATTAAAACACCATTACATCCTTGGTTAGTTACTAATATTATGGTGCATTATCGTGGCAAACAAAAGAAAGAATCGATTCATTCAATAGGCCTCCAATTAATTAACGGGATGATGAAAGCAAATATGATGAAACACCTAGATGCATTTACAATGGATCTTAGGATGAGTGATTACAGTTTTACGATCTCACCAATTATTAAACCAGCAAGCGGGTTCAAAAGGATTTTTCATTATTTGGAAAATTCTTTATTAGAAGAAGATATGCAATGGGTCGAGGAATCTAAAAAAGCTTTGCGTGAGGAGATTCAGTTACTGGACTACTTCTTTGATCAACAGGAGGAAAATAAAGAAATACTTGAAAAAGAAAAAGAAAGGCTGACAGAACGTCTAGAGCCTCGTATAGAAATTGAGATTATTAATGCTGGCCTCTTTTATCTTACAGAGAAGTCTAATCAGGCCATTATAAAAGACTAAAACACCAGTAGCACTACTGGTGTTTTAGTCTTTTCTTTTCTGAATCAGTAACCGGAATGCAAATGGAAGTACACCGAACCACTTATTGGAGTACGCTATTTCCTGTTGTTTTCTTGCTTCTTTGAGTTTTTTCCGTTCATCTTTCGGTGTATCCATATACTTCACAATTCTTTGCGTCATGTATTTGACATAATCATTGTTGGACAACAGAATCACACCTTTATCATTTTACTGTCATTTTTTCCAACAACGATTATTTTATACGTTTATTTTTGAAATGATCTCAGCAGCAATCTCTTCTACATTTTTTCCATCTGTATAAATGACGTAATCTGCTACTTCAAGATACTTAGGTAATCGTTTTTCTAGTAGATCTTGTTTATCACGTGACTGATTATTCCAGATTGGACGTGAAACATCATCCCTTAATCGTCGTTCTATCTCCTCCCAGGACGTTTGCAAAAAAACAACTGTCCCATTTAATTGTAACCATTTACGATTCACATCTTTTTCAATAATTCCCCCACCTGTAGCGACAATCGTATTTTCATCATTAGTCATATGTAAAATATTGGTTTCATATTCCCTAAACGTTTCTTCTCCCTTTTCTTTAAAAATGGTTGGTATATTCATTTGATAATGTTCCTCGATCATTTGATCAGTATCTTGTACTGACCACTTTAATGCAGATTGCAGATAAGTTGCAATGCTTGTTTTCCCACTCCCCATAAAACCGACTAAATAAATACTTTTCATCTTCACGTCCTCCAAATTTTTTCTAAAATTTTTTATATTATGCAGGAATTAACCAATTGCTGTCGAATATAAGTATTGTACCATGATAAAAAATGGAGGTGAATAATTATTTGAATAAAGCTTCAGCCATTTCCAATCGAATTCTCCAGGCTGCAATCGAGGCTCAAGCTTCAGATATCCACTTTATTCCCCAACCTGATGATATCCATATCTTTTTTCGTTGTAATGGTAAACGAACCTTTCATACTTCTTTAGCAAAGAAGCAATATATGATGATCATTGCTTATTATAAGTTCACAGGAAAAATGGATATTGGTGAAAATAGAACTCCGCAGCAAGGAGCGATTCACTATCAATACCAAGGTCAAGCATACTCATTGCGTCTATCTACATTACCTGCTAATAACTTAGAAAGCCTAGCTATCCGCATCTTACCCCAACAAAATATCTATTCCTTAGATCAATTGTTTTTGTTTCCGCAACAACTTCAGATCATTCAAAGTTGGTTACATTTTCAATCTGGACTGATTTTACTAACTGGCGCTACCGGTTCAGGAAAGACAACAACCTTATATGCAATAATCAAAGCATTCATGGAGGCAAACCACTATCAGACGATAACATTAGAAGATCCAATTGAAAAACCATTAGAGAACGTCTTGCAAGTGCAAATCAATGAAAAAGCTGGCATGACTTACGATACGGGTTTAAAAGCGGCATTACGACATGATCCAGATATTATTATGGTTGGGGAAATTAGAGATCAAAAAACTGCTAAATTTGCTTTCCGCGCTTCGAATACAGGGCATTTAGTTTTATCAACATTACATGCCAAAAGTGCACAGGGTACTATTCATCGACTGCTTGAAATGGGGATTAAACCAATAGATATGGAACATAGTCTAGTTGCAGTTGCTTCCATGCAGTTAGTATCTCTTGATTTAATCAAACGACCAAATCAACGAGCAGCAATATTAGAGATTTTGGATGAACAGCAAATTCGTCAAATTCTTCATAAAAAACCGTATGTTGATCTATTTGATTTTGATTATTTAAGGAGAAAAGCCTATGCTTATGGTTTTATCAAAGATCTTTAAGTGGAAACAAAACCTTTCCACAAACGATCAATACCAGATACTGCATCGTTTCGAGCAATTATTTCACCATGGGTACAGTCTTAATGATGCTTTGGATGTATTAATGTGGGACAAACAATACACAACGATTGTGACTACGATCAAATTAGCTTTACAACGCGGAGAAACTTTTATTGAAACGTTAGAACAAGTAAGATTTAACCCAGTGATAATTAGTTTCTTAAACATTTCCATCCAACACGGTAATCTTTCAGAAGGATTACAGAACTGTTGTCAAATGCTTAAACAACGAAAAGAATTTCTATCGAAACTGAACAAACTTTCACGTTATCCACTTTTTCTCTTCCTTTTCTTTCTATTGATTCTTTACTTTATGAAGCATTCGATCTTTCCATCCTTTTCACAATTACTCGGCGCCAATACGAACATGAACAGTGTTTTTCAAAATGCTGAGATAGCTATCAACATGATATATTATAGTACGATCACGACTTTATTATTAGTCATTTTTCTAACCGTTTGCAGCATCACGATGAAACAAATACTAACGATCGAATCAAAGGTCCAACTTATTATCCGAGTCCCGATTTACAACAAATATAAGCGAATGCAAATTACTTATCTGTTTGCTACCCACCTTTCCAGCATGTTAACTAGTGGACTCACCATTAAAGATAGCTTAGAAGTGATTAAATCAGAACAAAAAGCCGATTTCATTTATTATTATGCTTCATTGATTAATGATCATTTAGCAAAAGGATATGACTATTCTACGATATTACCCCAATGTCAATTGTTACAAGGTCAACTTTCTCAAATCATGTCGAAAGATCGAAATCAAGACCAACTTCAAAAAGAACTCCATCTATACGCAGAACATCTCATTTTATCAATTGAAAGTTACTTAAAAAAGTGGATAAGCTTTTTGCAACCATTTTTACTTAGCATTTTAGCTATATTTATTATCTTTGTTTACTTAGCTTTAATGCTACCGATGTTTGATTATATGAATTCTATGTAAAAAAGGAGAAGAAATAAATGAAAAATAATAAAGGATTTACCTTGATTGAAATGCTAATTGTCTTAGCAGTGATAAGTATCCTGTTAATTTTGTTTATTCCTAACCTAGCAAGTAAAAGTGAAAATATTAGTGAACAAGGTTGTGAGGCATTGTTAAATGTATGAACAATGACGATCAACCTTTAATACTAAGTTATCACTATTTTCCAGCTAAGTCAAATGTAAATGGTAACAAAGCATAATCCGTTTTATCTTTGTGTATTTCATCATCCAATAGTAAGGTCGGAGTTTTTAACTCAACTAAAGCCTCCCTATGTGGAAGTATGTGTATTTTATGAATCAAACTTATAACATCATCATAAGAAAACGTTTGTTTCTTACTAAATTTTTCTATTTCTTTGAATTTTTCTATATAGTATCTCTTTTTATTTTCAATTTCTAATGTGTTATATTCCAACATTGATGTTTCTAAAGCTACCTTTTCTGCTTCAATTTGGTCAATTTTTTCAAACATCACCTTATGTACTGACTCTGATACACCACCAGCAATACTATTGGTAATATTATTTATTTGCTCATCTAATTGATCAATTTTCGATCTAATTTCCGCTTTTTCTTCATCGCTATTGAGTATTTTACCGTCCAACTTATTCAATATATTTTTCAAAGCTTGCTCTTCTTCATGAATTCTGATCGTATTAAATTTTCGATGTAGATTTTCACCAATTTTAGTTAACTCTCTTACTAATACTTTATGTGAAACCCCTTTATTGTCACACTTACCATCAGCTATTGTTTTATATCTTCTGTTTCTGCATATATAGAAATACTCGGTTACAGTCTCACCGTCTCTTACCTTTTTATTGCTTGTTCTAACCAGATCAGCGTGACATTTACCGCAGAATAACTTCATGTAAAATTCACTTTTTGGCTCTTTTTTCCCTTTTGGGAAGTTATTCTTAATATTCTTCACCCTGTCCAATCTAATTTTTTGTGCACTATCAAATAACTCAGGTGATACAATAGCAGGAATAGCATTATGATTATAATTCCATTCACTCTCTGGCAATGTAACCCTTTTGTGAGTTCCTGTAATATCTGTGTATGTCTCCCTGTTAGTAATTACTAAACCTTTGTATTTTTCATTTTTTATAATCCTTATTACTGTGTTAGGTGTGAAATTTTTGTTTGTTTTAGTTTTAAAGTTTTTTTGATTACAAATATCAGCTATAGCAGTAGTGCCTAATTTATGATTTACATAAAGGTCAAAAATATATCTAACGATCTCAGCTTCTTTCTCATCTATTTCATACTCTTCTGTATCATGATTCTTTTTATACCCTAATAAAGGTTTGGACATGTGAAATCCACCTTTACTGTATTTAATTTGGTATGCTTTCTTTCCTTTTATGCTTCTGTCAATTGATTCTTGTTGTGCAAAGGTCAATAATAAATTAAATCTGAACTCCCAATCGCTGTCTTTAGTAGTGAATCCCATATTCTCGAAAATTATATATACACCGTTTTCTCTTAATAACTTGGCAATTATGCCGGCATCAGTATTTCGTGCAAACCTTGAGACATCCTTTAAAATAATCCAATCAAATAAAGGTTCTCTATCTGATGTGTCAAATTCCAATAGCCTTGAATTCTTTTTTTCTGACATATCTAATCCAGCATCATGTAACATTTTCAAAAAATATTTTCGTTTAGAACTTGTACCTGTCAAACCCTCATCAAAGTATATGTTAACTAATTCAAATCCTTTCTCTTTGGCATATTGAGAATAATACTCTTTTTGGGATTTAATACTTGATTTCTGGTGTTCTTGATTAGTGCTTACTCTGGCATAAACTACAGCACGTTCCTTTTCACCCAATTAGTTGCACTCCTTTTCAATAAGTTAATGATTACTAAATCAAGTATATCATAAACTAATAAATATGAGGTAGTTTTAACAATTTATAACGCAAACAAATGTTCTTGTATAATTTATAGATATAAAATAATATAGGTATGAGGTGATAATAATGATTGGCGATAGAGGAAATAAAAAATGGACTTCTCTTATGTTGCCTGAACACGTTGAACGGTTACAAGATTTCTTTAAAGAGGAAGAAAAGCAAATCGATAAGCCTATTTTATCTGAGGATCAATTAGAGGAAATACAAAGGGTATTAAATGAAGCGTTAGAATATGAGTTAAAAGTTATCCTAAAATATTATCAAAATAAGCAAATACATCATGTGATAGGTAAAATCTATATGTCAAACAATGGTAAAATGAAAATGATAATGAATGATGGTATAATTTATTTTACATTGGATGATATTGTTAATGTTGAATTGGAATAGGAGAAAATTATATGAGTCTTAAATCAAAGATTTATAAAATATTGAGAATATGGAATGATGTGGACGCTGTAAGAAAAGGAAGAGTTGGAAAGCGTGTTGGAAGACGTGTTTCGGGGAAAATTGCAGGGAAAACAATAAGAAAGTTATTTAAATAGACCATTATAAACATGTAAGGAGGTCACTAGAAAATGGAGAGATTAGGAGAAAAAGTTTATTGTGCTTTTTGTGAAAATAAAACAAATCACGGTATAATTTTCACTCATGAAAGAAAATCTAATACATACGATGATTTTCAGTGGCATGAGGAACACCATATTGTGCAGTGTTTAGGATGCGACAATGTAGCGTTTGTAAGACAGTATGGAGATGAAGATATATGGGATTATGATTATAAGGGTGAAAGAATATGGGTAGATGAATTTACTGTCTACCCTGAAGAACCTAGAGACAATGAAGAAATAGATCTAACAATAGATCGCAAACCTATCCAATTCAAGTCAGTGCCCTCTAATATACTAGATTTATACAACCAAATAGTTGAATCTTTTAGTAATCTACATCTTGTTTTATGTACATCCGGACTAAGGACATTAATTGAAGGAATATGTTCTCAACAAAACATTAAAAAGGGATATCTTTATGATGATGACAAAAATAAATTACCTGATCCCAAAGATGGAGTTGTCCGCAAACAAGAAAATTTAGGTGGGCGAATTTTTGGATTATATGAAGAGGGTTATATTTTATTCCAACAAGCATTAATACTTCAAAAGGTAAAAGACTTAGGTAACAACGCAATTCATGATATAGTAACACCTGACATCTATACCATCAATGACATAATAGAGATAGCTGAAAAAGTTATGCATGATATTTATGAGTTAAAAAATCATTCATTGCTACAAAGTGGAGAGCCAAAAAAACCCTATCCAAATTAATGGACAGGGTTAAAGTTATTTCATTTTATATCCCATTTTTTCAAAACCTTTTATTGCTCCATTGATAACGGAATCAACATCTTTTTGAGTCCCATTCATATTGTCAATATTTAAATTTACTGTTAATTCGTTGGTTGTATTATTATTTTGTGTAGTAGTATCATTTGAACTATTTTGTATAGCATCAGAAATTCCATTTTCCATTGATTTCAACATTGTAGAAGGATTAAAAGTATTAGATAACGACTGTAAAGATCCTATAATATCCATATCCATTGTCTTAGCAATCATTTTACCGATCTTACCTAACACAGAATCTTTGAGAGGAATTATTGCTTCACTTCCTGCCTCGCCCACACCTTGTAAACCAGCATTAGCTGTATTAAATATAGTAGGCTTGTTAAATATACCACCTGCTGCATTCCAGTTAACTTTTATTTTTGGAACACTAGGAGGATTAAAGCTAAATTTACCGTCTAAGCTGAATTTCGGTAATTTTGGCATCGATATTTTAGGGAATTTCAATTTCATTCCCGAGAAAAAACCTTTAATCTCGTCTATTGCTGTTTTTACCTTTTCTTTTGCTGTGTCTATTGGTTTCATAATAGCAGTTTTAACTGCATTAAAAATTGTGGTTGCGCTTGATTTTATAGAGTTAAATTTATTTTTTACTGTGGAAACGATATTCCCAAGAACAGAACCAAAGAAATTTGATATATTGTTCCATATATTAGATACAGTGGAAGATATATTATTCATTTGATTTCTTATAGCATCTTTCATGCCTTGAAAATCGCCTTTTACTAATGCTTTTACAAAGTCAAGTGAATTTTTAAAAGTATCTTTGATAAAACTCCAAACTTGTTCGAGGTTCTCCCAAGCCATATTAATGTACTGCCTAATAGCATCTGTAATAGCTTTAAATTTTCCATTTGTTTTCTGGTCAATCCAATCTAATGCGGTTAGGAATATTGTTTTAATACCTTCAAATATGCTAACAAAAAATTCCTTAATGCTTTCCCAAATTTCTATTGTTTTAGCCTTGACCGTATCCCAATTTTTCCAAAGTGCTACACCAGCAGCAACCAAACCTGCAATTACCCCTACTACAATTAAAACAGGCGCTGAAATTGCTCCTATGGCTGCACCAACTGCCGTAAATAAAGGGGCTAATGTGCTGATTGCGCTAACAACAGATCCTATAACAACTAATAAAGGTGGGATAGCGGCAACAACCATACCTATAATTGGTATAACTTTTTGCATGGTTGGACTAAGATTATTGAACCAATTGGACACTTTTTCTACCGCTCCTACTACTTTAGGCAGCCATTCTTCAGCTAGGGTTAAAAGTGTATCGCCTAACGGTTGTAATCCTTCTTGTGCTTTATTTTTTAGTATAGCTAATTTGTCACCAAAAGTTTGAGTCTGTTCAGTATTCTCACTAATTGCCCCTTTGGATTCATCCATTGAAGCACCTGAATTATCCAACTCTATAGATCCATTTCGTATGGCGGTAGTCATTCTTTGTGCGCCTTCTGCTCCAAACACATCTTGTGCAATCGCTAAAGCTTCAGTGTTACTCTCTGCATTTTGCATTTCTGTTATAACACTTTGCAATTCTTCTTTTGAGTTTTTACCTTCTTTTGCCCAATCTCTAAAGGATTTATTTAAACCGGGCATTACTCGACTAACACTAATACCACTTGATTCTAGATTAGCCATTAAATCAGCCGATTCTGCCATATTAAATCCTGCATTCTGTAATACAGAACCATATGTATTTAAATGCCCACTAATTTCGCCTAGTCCTACACCATAATCTTGAGTTAATTTAAACAAATGATCTAATTGATCAGTGCCTTCTTCTGCTGGTATTTGCCATTGTTTTAATGCTTGACCAAAAGCTTCAGAATTAGCAACGCCATCTTCTCCCAAACTATTACTAGCTTCCAACACATTTTGAGTTAATGCTTGAAGGGATTCACCAGTCGCACCTGTTAATGTATTAATCGTAGCTAAAGCATTTGATACCTCATCTGCTGAATTGGGTACAAATTTAAACACTTCGTCAAAATCATTTTTTAATCCATCTAGTGCATCACCTGTTGCACCCGTACCAGTAATAATATTAGAATATGCTTTATCAATATCATTAGCTGCCGCAAATGCCACAGTACCAATGGCTGCTAAAGGTGCGGTTACATATTTTGATGTATTCTTTCCAATATTTTTCATTCCATTTCCAGCTTTTTTCATGTTGGATTGAATTTTATCTTTTAGCTTATTTGATTCGTCACTAGCTGTTTTCATTTTACTTTTAAAATCTGTAATATTAGCCTTTATTTTTGTAACAACAGAATATTCTTTTGCCATTCAACTCACCTTTTGATTTAATCAAAAAAAGGGATGCTCCAAAAATAATGGAACACCCCTATTGTTATTTATTTGAAGCCGTATTTCGTTTTAGCTTGTTCTACACTTAAAAAATCTGTCTTCTGAGTAGGCTTATTTAAATCTTTTTGCAGATCATCCAAAAACTTTTTACGATCTTTTTCATCCATATGTGGTAACATTTGAATATTAATTTGTTTGATGTATTCTTGTTTGTTTCGTTTTTCAATTTTATCTTTTAGCATGAAATATTCATCTAAAAAAACATCATTCATGATTCTATCACGTTCCCACTTGTATTCGGAGGCAAATAGATCTAACATTTCCAATTCAAAATCCATGTAAATATCAAGCTTAGATTTAGGTTTTTCAGTTGAATTTACTACTTTTTCTTCTGAAAAACCTTTCCCAAGTTTTTTACCTTCTCTACAATCGCATTCACATTATTTAACTCAATAACTGCTGTGATAACATCAAAAAATCCTTCAAAGTCTAATTTCTCAATGTTTGATTTGTCAATACCACTAGCAATAGAAACTAGTTGAAGGATTTCATCTTGAGAACTTGCTACTAATTTTGGCAATTTGGTAAAGATAACTTCTTCATTAATATTAGATAATTCTTCTGCTGTTACATTATCTTTAACAATAGATGGAAGTTTGTCGACACCTAACATTAAATCAGCAAATCTACCAATCGGGATTTTTCTAATAGTAAATTCTACTTCTTGTTCTTTCTCATCACCTTTATCATCTGTGAGTAGTTGAATAACATTGATTGTTTTACTTGTTTTCATATGTAATTATCGCTCCTTCTTTAAACTGCTGATTCAGGCTCACCGATTCGGAAATAATTTCCTACTTGAGTTCGATCACCTGTATTATGTAATGCTGTTAACGTAATTTCATATTGCGTCTTTTCTTTACCGTACGATCTTTCCCATGAACCAGTTGGAATGGCTTTAAAAATAGTCACATCCATTGATTGATCAGACGCTTCTCTTTCCTCTGGATGAATAACAATTTCTTTTGCCGAACCCCTTAAACTTTTGTGAGTTGCACCATCTTGAAAACCACCTGTACTAGTATCTTCTACACCTGGAATTGCTAGTTTATATCCCTCAATCGAATCTTCATCACAAACAATAGTGACGGTTACGTTATATCCATCAATTCTTTTGTCAAAATTGTATGCCGTATATAAATCAACATCAATAAATTGTGGTTCAATTGATAATGTCGCAGCATCTGCCTGTCGTGGAACTTCTTCTCCATCAACTGTAATATTCGCTAAACCAATTGTCACATCACTCATATTAAACACTCCATTTTTTAAATTTTAAATCAATCTCGATACATAAAAACTAATGTAAATGTAAACTCTTTTCTATTTGTTGAATCTTGATACAAATAAGATACTTCTGTATTTGCGTAACTGGATAAAATGAAAAAATCACCCAATTGATAATTTTCAAATGCGTGAAATAACTTAAATATTTGATTTCCTTGCTCAAAACCATAGCTATAATTTTGATTTCTCCATTTAATTTCAATGGCTTTTTCTCTAATTGGTGTATATTTATTCGGTGGATTCCCACCAAGATCTATAATTGATACGATATTGTCTGGATCATCAGGGTAAAAATTCAAATATAAATTGTCACCTACAACTAATCCTGATATCTCTGTAGCAATCTTATCTGCCACTACTTCAATTAACATCATAGGCTAACACCTGCCTGATCTAAGTCACCGATAAAAAAGTATGATTTAAATATCTCTCTATTAATATTTTTAGCAGGCTTTCCGATAAACCTAACTTTTATCGTATCTAATTCTTTTCCGAAAGTTCTATCAAATCCTTTTTCTGGATCAATAATAGCCTTAAAAATGGTTATATCATATTTTTTATTATGACCAGCATCGACTGGATGAATAGTTAGTAACTTTCCTACTGGATTCACGTTGGTAGGCTTATCATATAAACCATTATTATAATCTTTTAATGCAGGGTTTGATAATTTTAAAGTATCATAATTTTCTTCATTTAATTCTATATCCAAAGAAACTTGATAATCGGTTAAAAAGTAAAATTTTTTCCCGATACCACCCTTTAATATTTCGTAGGTAGGTTCAGCATTAAAAGTGGACTCACTTGCTAAATTTTTATAGGTAATACCATTGTATGTGACATCACATAAACCATAGGGTAGCTTCATTTAAACGCATCCCCCATCTTTTGTGAAAGAAATTCGGAATATCTTTCAGCATTTTCATTTGTTGGTTTCTCTAAATATTTTCTTCCTGTGCCTGGAGTTTGTGGGGTATATACATCTTCGTGCATTCGTAAAGCGTATTCTTTACTGTAACCAACCTGAGATTCTATAACATTTCCATTCTTTTTAGCGGGCTCTACACTTCCATTTTCTCTTAATCCACCTTCATCTAATGGTGCAAGTTCAACACTTTGAGAAAGTAAATCTTCACTTATAACATTAACATTTTCTTCCAATACATCCTCAATGCTATCTGAAGCATTTTCAAACTCTTTTGCCAAATCTGAAAAATCTAATTCCATTTTAAAGGTTCACCACCTTAAATACGGTTTCCCCAAGTGTATCACGTCTATTTTTTACACTAATCGGAATAAGTTCCTTACCTTCATATGTAATACGTCTTTTTGTGATATTTTTATAGTTTATGTCAGCTTCAAAAGGTAGCCAAAGTTGTATGGATGATACTACTTCTTCACCTGCATTATTCTTTATTATTTTAAATTCTTCGTTTGCTCTACATTTTAAATCAATAGGATCTGATTCAACAATATCACCATATGCATTTCTTTCCACCCTCACTAAAGTACAATCCTGTTGTAGTAAGTGGTTAATCATATCGCATTACCTATTCTTCTTTTAGTAATAGATTTTAAAAAGGAATGTGCAATTGGTGAAAGAAGAGCATTTCCCATTTGAAATGTTAAACCATCAACAGCATAATAGGTAACACCTTCTTGTTGTAGCTGATATCTTTCTTTTGCATAATTTAATAAATGTAAAGCCTGTTCACATGTAGCATGTAAATAAGAAGAGGATTCTTCTGCACCATCTTTTAAATTAAATTGACTATTAATGATACTTTCAGCCGTATTTAAAGCATTTTGCTTTTTGGTTTCATCAGCTTCAACCCATTTATCATTAAACAAATGATTATCTAAATAGCTATTTGCTTCCGTCAGACTTATCGTCATTACCATTCACCTTCTTTGTAGATGAATTAGAAGTTTTCTTTGAAGAAGTTGTTTTCTTAGATGGTGCATATGGTGTAAATCCACGTTTTTTATATAATAAATCGAATGCCGTTTTAGTAACTTCTATAACTTTTCCTGCATTATTTTTAACTTTCATCTTGTCACCTCCAATAAAATTAGGTTTAAAAGAGTGGAAGAATGATCCTCCACCCTTAATTAATTATGTATTATTATTCTTGTGGTTTTAAAGAAGCAAATGCATCATCTTTTGTAAGAACGTGACCCATTGGAAGAATTAAACGAATAGCACTCATATCTTGTTCGGCTAAATTAATTCCACCTACTGTTGCTTCTGTCAACACTTTATATTCTAATTGACCTTGAACACCAACCACAGAATAACGGAAGTCACCAGTAATTAAAGTATCATTTTGCACACCAAAATTGTAAGCAATTGGTGAACCGTTTAATTCATCCGCTGTACCACTATCTTTTGGCGAATACAGTGCATTTCCATTGTCGTCTTTTAATTTACGCACAGTATTTTTATAAGAGTTATTCGCTAAAAAAGTATTTGCATCGTAGCCATGTGCTTCAATTAGAGCCATCGTATCTGAAATATCTGCCCATAACGATTGACCAGCCGTATCACCAACATTGATAGACTGACCAGTTGAAGTGATAACATTATTAATGTTTGCAACTGCATCTGTATCAAATTTACGTTGAATTTTCTCAACTGCTTGTGTTTGAATTTCTGCAAATACATCTGCAATTGACTCATTTAATAACTCGTTAGATACTGGAACAATCACTGCATATTTGTCTGCTTTCAGTGTAATTGGACGAAATTCAGCATCTTCTGCCGTTCCAATTGCTTTACTTTCTCCTACTTTAAATGCTTCTACATTTTCTAAAGCACTAAGCTTCATTTCATTAGTAGTCATTTCCTTAACTGTTGAAGTAGCCGCCACACTTGAACCTTTAATAACTCCTTGAATTACATCTGCTGACAACTCAACAGGCACTAACCCTTCTGCGTTTGTACGTAAAATACTCATAATATAAATCATCCTTTTCTAATAATTTTTGTAATATAATAAACGCTAGTTGCTTGAACTAACGCTTAAAAACGTGATAAATCTTTTAAGAATCCTCGTTTTGGTTTTCCTTCATTGGTATCTGGATTGTTGCCATTATTACCAAATGATTCAGGATTATCTTTCTTAAATAACCCTTTTTGCTTTGCATTCTGTACCCATTTCAGTTGTTCAACCTCATTTCCTTGTGGAATAAGATCCTTATAATCTTGAGGTACGTCACTTAATTCATTTTCTAAAATCGTTTGGAATGTTTCTTTATATTGTTCAAATTGCTCAGATAATGGATCATATTTTCCTTTGATGTCGTTATACAATGATTCAAATTCACCTTGTTTCTTTTTAGCTTCTTCTTTTTCTTGATCTCGTTGTTTAAGTAAATCATCTAATTGTTTTTTAACATCTTTGTAATTGTCATTTACTTCCTTAAACCGATCATAAGGGATAGTTTTCTCAGTATTTGACGAGTCTGCACCCGATTCCCCTTCTTTATTAAAAGTATCGCCTTCACTGGGATTAGAACCACCATTATTACCTGTATCTGCTTCAAACTTGAACATATCTTTTAAAAATTCCATTATTTATTCACTCCATTTCTCATTTTCTACGTGTTTTGTCACGTTAATTAATTTACATGTCAAAGCTTTTATAATGTCGTCATGACAAGAGTTGGACAATAAAAAAACACCCTACTTAGTAGCGTGATAATGTAAACTATTCATTTCTTTAATTGATTTATTTAAATATTGATTGGAAACAGTTTTTCCTTTACCTCTTAATTCAACCATATACGGTAAGAGAACATGCTTACAATTTGGATGGAAACTTTGATAGCCTTCACTAAAATTAGGCAAGCTACTTAATGGTGGATAATCGGGATGATTACCACTAACACTAAATACCATACCTTCATAATAGCCACACCAACAAGTAGAACCATGACTTGAAACTTGCACCAAATCAAAGTTAGGGTTGTTAGAATAATTCTCACTATATTCAGATAAACGGTTCATCGTACCTTGATTATGTATTAGTCTTGATTTTGTACGAACTGCCATAGAAGAATAGTTGCTTATATTCCATTCTTTTTTACCAGCATCCACAAAAGAAGTTACCCCATTATTGACTAATGCTTTCTTTAAATCTCGTTTTGTAGTACGTTGACTTTCACCTATAATAACTTGCCTATCAATGATTTCTTTTCCATTTTCTCTTATAATCTGTTTAGCCTGTTCACTCATATAAGTAGTATTCTTAGCTAAATCATCATACAACGAATTAGATGCAACCTCGAGTGCTCTTTTGTGCATTACTGCCACACTACCACCAATAACATTGACACCATTCAACAAAGCAACTTCTTTATCCATATTATCTAAAGCTAAATAATAGTATTCAGGTAATACTTCATATGACCATTTATAGGCTTGTTCATCTAGCTTACTCAACTCTAATTGGATTTCTCTTAGAATAGAACGTGATTGACTCTCAGATAAACCATTATTGATTTGATATTCTAATCTTCTCAATATGTATCGATATGCTTTTTGATAATTTTCTACTAGTTTTCCTGCTGATTGATCTAACTCGTTAAGACTCATCTTCTGTTACATCCTCAGCTTTGTTAGTATTAGTATTCATTCCTAACATATCAGTCATGAAAGTTTGTTGATTAGCTTGATTTTGTTCTTCAATGATTTCTTGAAACTCTTCTTCTACTTGTTTATTGTTCATAGAAGGGTTTAATCTGGCAATTGCTGACTTTTTAGAAGATAATCCTGCATCAACTTTAGCAGCTTCATTTTGAGTTGTTTCATAAAAATCAATCGGTAAATTTAGCACTAATTCAATCTTTGGAATGGCAGGAGTGTAATTTTTCTCTCCACTAATTACCTGTAATTGTTGAGCAACATGAAGAATCTTTTTTAACGCTGGTCGCCAATATTGATAACTTCGAGTGATTTTACATTGACTTCTCCATGACTTTAATAGAATTGCTCTACCACTTGCTTGTGAAGTTGAATCCATGCCATACAAGGCAGGTGCTAAGGGTGATACATACGATAATGATTTAAAAACAATATCTTCTATAAATTGAAAATTTGCTTCTAGTTGTGCATTCCATGTAATATAACCCATCGGCTCTTTTACACCGTTTGAATCTTCGTCTACCTCATACACTTTATTACCTTTTCTTTTTATATTCCCATCCTCATCAAATAATCCACTTACAGCCCACATTGCAGGATCTGAATGGATATCAAGAACGTTTGAAATTTGAGTAACTCTATGATTCAATTCGTCAAAGTTTGGTGTCAAACCTGTATAAATACTTTCACCCCAAAAACTACCATTGGTACGTGTAAATGGAATGTATGTTAATGGTGATTGAGTTAGTTTGGTATTAACTTCTTCAGCTTCGTTAATTTCCTTACCTATCTTGCCATTTTTATAATGAAACGTTTGACTTACACACCAATAAACACCATTTCTATCTTCATATTTCTCAGTATAAATATATGGCTTACCACTTTGATCAAATGGAATGGCGACAACTTCATACAATATTTTTCTTTTGTCTGTAGGACTAACTACCGGAAAATAATAATCAGGTTCAATAAAAGTAATACGTGATTTACCCTTATCCAAATAGTTTTTTGCTACAATACCACCTTTATATGATTGTGATAAAGACGCTTCCGACAATTGTAAATCTAATTCATTATCTTCTATAATTTCATCTATTGCATTGCTTGCTTCATCATTATCTTTAACTGTTGTATTGATTGGATTCCCAAATGCCAAATCACTGTATAAAGTAGAAACTTCCCTTGGTAATGCAATTGGCAAATAAGGATGCTCAAAACTATTGCTAAGCTTCCTAATTTTCTGCCAATCATCTTCATAGTTTTGAAACATATCTTCATATTCTCTATATTTTGTGTGTCTTTCTGATTTAAAATCAATATGCATTATTGACCCCCTTTCTACAATCCTATAGGCTTGTTTGCCACTCTTCTTTTATGCTTCTTTTTATGTACTAATTCAAATGCAGCTTGAAGCGAATCAATTGCATCATCATTTTTTGCATTGATATTGTAATCAGTCACTTGATTGTTATATTGAACACAACTAGGATTAAATAATATTTCACTCCTAGTCACAAACGGTTCTAAATTCATGATTCTATTATGTTTATTGGTACGAGGTTTCACTTTTTTAGGTAACACATGATATAACTCTTCTTCTTTCAATTGCTTTATTAAATCATCGGCAATGTATTCTTGGAATAATGTACTCTCAAAGCCCAAAGTATGGATTGGATATTCTTTACACAAATCTATAATAATATCTATTAATTGATTAGGTTTCACTTTATGCAATTGTCCATCAACCACATATTTATAATTAGTTTTCTTATGCTGACCTAATATTGTGATTGCTGAGAAGTCTTTACTTTTACCCATTGATGGATCAATAAACATAAATAAATCCATTTCATTTGTTTCAGGTAAACTATCCCAATATGTAATATTTTGAAAAGCATAATCTGAAGAACTTCTGGGATCATTTTGTTGCTCACTGTAAAAAGAACTATTACCATCATCAATTTTCTTTCGCATCAAGAAATAATAATCATTCTTTTCTTCCCACAATACTTCTGTACCTTTCAACATTTCCTTTTTATTCTTTTCAAAAAATTCTCTTGCATCTTCTACGCTATTAGGATTTGATAAATCATTGTAGATATCTTCCCATTCTTTCCAAAGTGGAGAATCAGAAAAAGAATAGACTGATTTATAAAAAAGTTTCTTCCACCCTGTACCATATTTATATAATTCATTGATAAGCGTATCTTCACCAATAATAGTTCCTAAGAATATATAATCGGTATAAGTATCACCCATTGACATAATGGTGCTTCTAAATATGCCTTTAATTTCTTCTGTGCTTAATTCTGATTTAGATTGACGATCATCTTCAATGTCATCCATAATTACCGTTGTCGGTCTCCAACTTTCAAAAGCTAAACCTCTTAACTTAGACTTGATACCTTTTGCAACCAAAGTTGTATTATTGTTTAAGATGATTTGTGAGGCATTCCAAGTCTTACCTTTTAAATTGCCAAAATCCTCTTTAATTTTTTCATTATCTAAAGCATCTTTAACCAATTCAAGAAATGTTTGTGCCAAAGCATCATTTGCACTAATACATACAATAAATGGCGACTTTTTGTAAACTAAATTCCAAGTATTTAACAACAAGTTGATGATTCGACTCTTCCCATGCCCTCTAGGTGCTATTGTGAGAAGTTTTTGACCTTCTTTAGCACTTCTTAGCCTTCTTATTTCTTCTGGATTAGATGCTGAATATTCTAGTGTTAATTCTTTAACATTTCTTATCAAATCTATGTGGAAGCGACAAAAGTTTTTATCAAAGTGATCAGACAAGTAAGTTAATCCAAAGTATGTAATATCTATTTCAGCTAACATTTTCCTAATTCCATTTTCACCAGTTGGCTCATATGTTTGTAATATTTCTTCAATTTCGTCATCATTAAAATGTTTTTGAAGATATTCAAGCATTAAATCAAATTCATTTCCTGTCATATTCCACCTCCTTACATTTCGGAATTATTGACACAGTATAATAATTGTTGAACCGCTTTGCCCACCCCTATAGCCCCTACCATATAAATGGGGGGTATCATCATATTTCTATCATACAAAACAGAACAAACGTTTCGTATTCATTCCAATAAAAAAAGACAATCAATAATTGATTATCTTTCTAATTGTTTTAATTTTATTTCAATTTAATTTTTTTGCTTTTTGTTTTCTTTTTGCTCTAATCAAAGTACTCTTACTGATACTAGTAATACTCACTACATCAGTGTATGACACGCCTTCATCTAACATCTTTAAAGCTTCTTTAATTCGTTTCTTACTATACTTAGGTGGTCTGCCCTCTCGGTAATCATCACGTTGTTTAGCTATCGCCTTTCCTTCTTGTGTTCGTTCCACTATCATATCCCTCTCAAATTGGGCAAATGATACCATTATATTAAAAATTAGTCTCCCTGTGGGGGTGTCTTCTACTATACCCATGTTTAAAACATGAATACGGATACCCCTGTTAAATAATTCTTCAATAATGGTAGTTGCATCATTTGCTGAACGTGCAAAACGATCTAATTTAGTAATGACAAGAGTGTCACCCTTCGTTAACTCATCAAGCAATTTATTAAATTCAGGTCTTTTTTTATTAGTGCCAGTAATTTTTTCTTTATATATCACTTCGCAACCTTCATTCTCTAATTGCTCAATTTGACCATTTAAATCTTGCCCTTTAGTTGATACCCTAGCGTATCCATATTTCATTTTTACACCTCATATAATATCAGCATATACTTATGACACTAATTTATGACACCGTTGCATATACCGATATTATCACATATGAGTCACATGGTCAATACTTTTAAGTTATGACACCGATAGACCAAAAAATATATTATTCCTCTTCTTTATTCTCTTGTTGCTTTTCTTTCCATTTTTTTAGCAGAGTGTTCTTATCTTCATCATTATTCTTGATAGTTAACTCTTGTTTGAATTGTGGATCTAATTCCGCATAATTTAATATTTTAGAAACTGCATTTACTTTGGCATTCTCGTTCTTGCCACTTCTAACAATATCAGTTAAAGCATCGATGTATGTGTTAACGTTCTTTCTAATATTATGTTTAGATTCTTTAACCTTATCTTCTAAAGCTTGATCCATTGCTTTTTGAAACTCTTTATTATGATTCATCCAGTAATAATATGTAGTTTTAGGTACTTGAACTGATTCGTAACATTCCTTAATCGTTGAATTTCCTTCTACTACTTTTTCTATCAACTTTAATTGCTTTTCAGTTAACATAAATCTCACCTCCAAAATTATGAGCAAAGTTTAAATATGTACGGATTATTTACTATATAGTATTTAACTCAAAACACCCTACCATTTTCCACAACATCTATACCCTCAGCCGTAATCATCCAACCATCACCTGATCTAACAACAAACCCTTTATTATGTAAATATTTTAAATCAAACTGAGTTGTATTTAATTCTGACTCATCAACACTATATTGAATATCATCATTAGCACTCGCTAAATCGTATATATACTTTAATATTCGTAATCTTTCTTGTGTCAATCTTGAACACCCCCCACCCCTTTTGAAATTCAATATACTATACCCCTGTACAGTATTATAAAATATATAAATAAAAACACTACTATTAAGTAGTGCTTAATCGTTATCCATAAACTCACGATATTCTTTTATACAGTCTGGTATTCCTGTCTTGAGTTCTTCTTTATCATGCTTCATACCTAATTGCTTTTTTAATTGATTGTACCCTTTAACAATCGAAATAACTAAATCTTCTGTGTATTCTTTTTTGGGTTCTTCTAATTGTGATGAATAGTTCACCCAAGCATTAATTAAATTATCATTAGCATAACCTGATCTTTCATGTATGAATTGTTCCATGTTTGATAGTGACTGATATCCATTTAATGATTTGCTACCTAAAGACAAACTCTTATGAAGTAGAGACTTTCTTTTAGCAATTTTTATACTTGCACATATTAAAGCATAAGCTGGAGCATACAAGTTTGAATACTGTTCTCTCAACCTTCTTCTTCTCTCTTTCCAAGGTGTAACAATAAAATGGTTCAACACTGCAATAAATAGTGCAACACCTGCTGATATTATTACACTCCATATTCGTATATCCATTACTATACACCTCAATTCTATTCGCAAACTTTCATTTATCCTGAACAAATTGCAATGTAGATATTATATTCATCAGTTTCAAAACATCTGTTCTTGTCCAAAGTGAAGGATTATCTCGACCATGCAACACCCAATTTCTATTAATATTAGTTCCTCTCTCGTCATTAAAATTTTTACTGGCAAAGATTTCACCTGCTAAAAACTGGTGAAGCGTATAAGTTACAATGAACATCAGCTTATCCTCTGGATTTATTATTTCTTCCCAATCTTTCAATAGATAGTACCCGACCTTGTTGCTTTCAGCGATTTTAGAAATTTCACCTTCTATTATTGTAATTAACATTGGTATAGTTATCTTATACTTATCAGTTTTATATAATAAAAAACAATCTTCGACTACACTTTTCCATTTATCATCTATGCTATTTGTTATCGAGTTTTTCATTATAAGTAGGTTTTTTTGAGAATCTGACTCAAAATAATTTAAAAAATATTCATCAATATAATCTTGATCTCTATCTAACAATTCTTCATTCAAGTAAAAACTTGTATCTATTTCGCCTGATAAAGTCCATCCTCTTAAAGAGTTGTTATTTGCTAATTTTTCTATATTTTCATAATCAATTATAATTTCAGGAAATTCTATCTTAGGAAAAGTAGGAAAATCTATTTTAGGTATGTTTATTTTAGGAATTTCGACTTCAGGAACTTCTATCTTTGGAATGTTTAACAATTCTAGAGCTTGTATAGTTGGTTTTAACATATCTGAATATTGTTTTAGAATTCGTCTCTGTTGCTCTATTAATTTTAAAACTTCTTTGTTTGGGTTCACTCTAGCAACCACCTTCACAAATGATTACTACAATAGTACCATGTAAAATTTTCCTTAACAATAATATAATTATCATAAATTAACAGGAGTATCGATACCTTGCTCCATTAATAATTCTTTTATTTTTGCATAAGACTCTTTAACTCTGTATGTCCCTTTAGTAGTTTCAATAACCCTAATCTGCTCTTCACCATCATAATCCCTTTCTATGCTAATGATTTGGTCAATTTTAATAAGAATTGGTTCAAATTTCACGTTGTCTATTGTCAATTCTAAAAACATTTGCAAAAACCTCCATAATCTATAAGGTATCAACATATACCGAATGTGATCATTACTCAATTTCAACTGAATCGATTGCTCTCAACAGATCATTTCTACTCAATATCAATTCACATAACTTTCTAGGCTTGTTTCCTTCAGTTTGGGTCATTACATCAACAATTATGTTATTTTCATTGTTTGCAGTCTCAGGAAATTGTAACCACCTTTCGGAAACCAAGCAAGGAACGTAGCCGTCTCCATACTCATTGATTTTTCTCTGATCATAAGAGATTGGTATCTTAATTATTTTTTTGTCACTCAAATCTAATCACACTCCTACTGGAAAATTATGATATAATAGTCTTATTATAATACTAACTTTTCTCTTAGTACAGGGGTGATAAATTATGATTCAAGTAACTGGAGTAGCTGAAATTGCATTCACTAACAATAAGTTAACATTGAAAGATATTAATGAACGATTAGATACAAGATTGGTTCGTCATTCTATATTAACTCATAATCAATCAAAACAAGGTAATAAAGTTACAATCAAATTCATCATGAAAATGGCAGCTAAACCTAATTGTAAAACAATTGATGACTACAATAGCTACCTATTTCATGATTTTAGCCAGATTCTACCTATAGATTGCGGTCTTATATCAGTAGTGGCTTATGACATGAGAACAACTGAATCAATGCCTATAAAGCATATAAATGAATTATAATCAGTCAACGACTTAGTAAGGGTGATTAGATATGAAATTTTTTAAAAGTGCTTACGAATTCCATTTCGATATAGAAATGTCCAATTATTCTAATTACATTGAAGTAATGGAAGAGTCTATAAAATCAAGAAAGAACACAATCCAAACTATATATAAGGAACAAGCTAAAGATTTAGATGATCCACAAATGCGACAGGAATTATTTGAGTATAAATTCTTCGATGACTATCATGATTTGATCGAAACTTTTCCATTTATCTTAAGAAAGTCATTGTTTATTACCTTGTATTCTTTTATGGAATCTGAATTATCACATTTGGCTAAAGCTTTAGAAAACAAGGAAGCATCATTAATTAAATTAGATGATATTCGACATAAAGGGATTTACAAGTATCATTTTTATATTACCAAAGTATGCAACATTAATCTTTCCGTTTCTAAAAAGACTTTTGATGTATTTCTTCTGTATAATAATTTAAGAAATTATTTTGTTCATAATGAGGGATCTGGTATAAAGAATTCTAAACTTAATTCTCTCGATGGCATCTTTCTTGACAATATTTCACAAACTGAAGATTTCTATATTAAATCAATAGAAAAAGAATTCAATGAAAGCTATTTAAACTTAATCAATGCCTATTTTCGGAAAGTTATTGAAGCTTTTCATAATAACAATATTAAGTTTTAGCGCTATTAAGGTGAAAAGTTAATGAATTGCACACTAATAAAAGCAATTAACCATAAAAAATTGAGACTAAAGCATTCTCAAATTTATATATTAACTGGATACCCTATCATATCCTAACCAATAATTTCTGCATCATCTTCAAATTAAATTTGTTACTTATCCAATTGACTTTTAGCTTGGGAAACATCAATTTCATCTAACCACCTCTAAAATATTCTTACTTTGTTCAATATCTTAAAATATATAAATAAAAACACTACAATTAAGTAGTGTTAATGTATATAAATTAATCATTTTCTGACATTGTAACTTTTCTCTGATTTCTTCCCTAAATATTTTTTCTTTTTTTTAAGGAAATTTAGTCTATCTTGGGAACTTACATCATCAAATGTAGAATCCTTGGAGTTATATTTATCTAGACCTTTTCTTTCATACTTGGTCAATTTCTCACCATTAACTTCTTTTTCCAGTGCTAAAATTAATTCGTTAAGGCTCATCTCATGCTTTATATGTTTTCTGTAATAATTTTCATATGCACTACGTATCTTACAAAATAAGTTTTTAGCATGATTAAAAATAACTTTTGATGATCCGATTACAATCGTAGCAAGCACTGTGCTTATGACAGAAATAACTATTACATCTATTGCCCTTAATTCTTTTTCAGTTAAATACTGCCAAATTTGCTCCATCTATACCACCTCAATTACAATGTTCTAGTAACATCATAACACGCTATGTAGTAAAAAATAGATAAATAAAATTCACTATTTACTAAATGCCAAAATTATATATCCAATTCTTTACCAAATTTTAAATTATAATTTTCTGTCATTAATTCTATGTTTTTATTTCTTAGCTTTTTATTGTCATCGCTTAACTCTTTTATTTTTTTAGTTAATTCTATTTCTTTGTCATTGTATTTAAAACGTAAAACTTTTCTCAACATATTAATATTAGTGACTTCTTTATTTTTAACATTAATCAAATCATAGGTAGCAATTAAATCATCTGGAACATAAGGCTTTCCATATTTCCATGCATTATTTTCTAAAGTGTTATTCAAATCTAGTATCTTATTTTCAACATCAACCGAATATTTTCCATGATTAATCTTTTCTAATAAAGTACCTATCTCTTTTTGAATTGACTGTCTTTCTTCATCTAAAAAATGCCCTATCTCATGACATACAATTAACAATGCATATAAATTAACCGGTAATTTATAAACTTTTGCTTTTTCTGTTGTAGCATAATCTTTATTAACTACAATTTTATTATCTGTCGTGTCATATTTTGCTAGTCCTTTAAAATTTGAATCTAATTCAATTTTTATCTTTAATCTATTAGACTGAATAAAGTCAGTTAGATAATTAAGCAAATTCTTACTCATTTTTTAACACTCCCAAACTTTATAATTACTACAATTCTACCATTTAAGGATAAATATTCCTATCTATAATCATAAATAGTCTTATCCAAAATAATAAACCACTCACTAACATTAAATCTGTATGTATATTTCTTCAATTCAAAACGAATCAACTTATTTTTGCCGTCTGTACTTCTAACAAATACTTGTGCTCTATCATCATCAATAAAATTAATGTCATTTGGCTTCAACTTTATTTCACCTTTAATATATGGAAAATACTTCTTCAACCTTCTAAAATATTGTGATTGGTTAACTGGATTATCCTTACTGTCGCCAATATGTGCTACTAAAAAGAAGAACATCAAATCATCATTCTTTAGCAGCGTTGCAAGTCCATTAAATGTCTCATTAATTCTTTGAATGTCAATTAAACTACCATCAAATATTACAATTTCATTGATTCGCTTCAACTCTAATCACCCTTTTAAAGTAGTTCATCTTTACTAATTCTACAAAAAGGGTTAAATTCCTTCAATTATTTTCAGTGAAAAGTTGATGAATTGCACACCAATTAAAGCTACTAGCCATTTCAAAAAATAAAGAGAAAATAAATTCTCTAAAATTTTAGCAATTCCATATCAGGGTTGTAGTATGGAGAATTTCTAATGTTTTCTAAATCAGCATTCTTTCTAACTGTTTCTTCTACAATCTCAAAAGATGAAATGTGAGAAGGATTAATCCAAGCTTCTTTTCCATCTATTAACTCAAAATGCCTCATTCCGTTTGCTAATACTCTTGCGCCTAGAGCCATTTCGTTGTATATTCTTGCCTCGAATTTACTTAAAGTTTTTGACTCAATTATATATTCTTTACCATTGTCCATGAAAATTTTAATTTTAATTCCCATTTTTATTCTCCTTTTTAAGCATTTTAATATCAATCATCATCATCATGATACAAATCATTAGATGAAATAAAGCCTTCGACATCGGGAATGATTATCCAATCTCTTTCGTTTAATTTCCTTATAATTGCTTCTTCGCTAACCGATCCACTTGTATCCATAAAATAATCGTATTCGGGATCTGACATATCAATTCCTGTCCAAAATTTACCGTTCTCATCTTTGCCTATGTGTAGAATACCTGAATAGACACTCTCTCCATCACTCGTAACATAAGATTCGCAAAAGAAACTATCTTTTAAATCTTCAGTTATGTACTTCAAAACTATCACCTAACTATCTTTTAAATATTTGATCGTGACATTCTATCACTACCAAAAAGCAGTTTTCTATTAAATTTAAACCATAATAAAAAACAGCCCTTGTTTAGGCTGTTTAAAAAAAGTTTTTATTAGATATTTGATAATTTATTTTGATTAATGTATTGAATTTCTTAAGATCATCTCTCAAATTGTAGAATTCATAAAGATTTCTAATTGTCTCTAATAGAAACATACTCACAACTTGAGAATTAAACTGATCACTCTCAGTAGTGTTTAAAAGGTAAGCATTTTGTCCTTCTATTCTCCATCTTTTCATAATATCCATTGAATGAACTTCCTTTGATAAAGACGTATATATTAATTCATATTCAGCATGCATCTCTAATTTAAAGCAAAGTTGTTCAATATTCTTAGTATTACCGTAAATATCATACCAATTATGCTTTAATTGTCTTTTTTCTAAAACATCCGAAAATTCTTTTTTTAACTTTTCAATTTCATGTTCAGGTGTTCCATATTTAGCAATTTGTTTCATTTTTTCTACATCTAGCTTTGGTAAGAATGCTCTTATTTTTCTTCCTGTTTTATTAGATGAAATGATATTTTCGTAAAGCTTAATTTCTTTATATTTTTTTCGAAGCATATAAGACCTAGAAAGAATTTTGTTATCTTTGGACAATAACAACCTTAAATAAATATAATTCTCGAACACACTTCTTGTAACTATATCAATAGAGGTGTCTTGATCGTTTTCAATCAAAAAAACAAATGATTCTATTTTTTTAAGCATATCCTCAAAAAAAGCTAATGTTACCGCCTCTGGAATATCTATTCTATTCTGTAATGCTTTTTCTACTACTTTCGGAGCGGCTTCATGAGCTTCTTTCAATACCTTTTTTAACATCTTCATATAAATCTCCCCAAAATAAATATAGTAAAATTATACCATATCATTTTAGGAAGCAACACTATTTTAAATTATAGTGGATCTGACAGGACTCGAACCTGTAATATATCAACACTGTTTGTGTGTTTGCTTGACCAATTTGCATACAGATCCAAAAATAAAAAAGCCTTATTCGGCTTTATCCAGCATTAATGCTTGTATGTATTGTTTTTTAGCTGATTCATTTTCAAATTTCTTATTTTTATCAATCCATTCTAATATGTCTTTGAAATTTTCTATATTTATCTCTCCATTCATAATATTTGATTTGTCCATAAAATAATTTATAATAAAAATAAAAGGCGGTGAAAGCAATGAGACTAAATACGCTTGATTTTTCAATGATTGCGATGTTTCTTCTTTATTTTTCTGTAGAAAGTATATCTTCATCCATCCTAGTCAGCATTGCATTATTTAGTTGGTTTACAGTGTTTATAACCAAGTTTGTGCTATTTAATTTTATTCATCCTAAGCCATCCAACTAATGGATGGTTATTTTTATAATTTATCCATTACTTTTTTAAATTCTTCAATCATTCTCCTTCACTATCCTTTAATTATTTCTCCATTTTCTTTAATCATCCAATTTGTTTGGTAATCATCTAACATGAACATCATTTCAACAAAATTATCTTTATCATTTTTCCTAATCAATTCAAAAAGCGTATCTTGAAAGTTCGATTTTGATATAATATCTAAAACACGATCAATAGACATATTCAGATATTTCTCTTGAATCTCTTTTTCTTCGCTCATCTCATGTAAAAATTGATTAACTGCTTTTTCTAACGATTCTGCTTTTACAACTTTAACTAGACCACCATTAATAAATTTATAGATTTTCAATCTATCAATCCTCTCCCCCTACCATTTATCAAATTGTTCATTAATTGAATCGATTCCTTTTTCAAAGTCTTTAAACATTTTCTTACCGCTATTAATCACTAACAATGAATAAATTAGACCAATAATATAAAATACTCCAACCACGCTACCAACAAGAGCATAGCTAATCGAAATAGCAAAGATTGCATTTAACAACCAAACAATTCCTAATACTACTGCTTCTGCAAACACCAATTTTAATAACCATCCAAACAGACCAATTGTTAAAAGATTTTTCATTTATTACTCATCATCCTTTTCTGTTTCAGCTGCATTGTCATCGTCTTTAAAAGCTTCGTATAAATAAGCAAAAGCATAGGCTTCCCTAGACGACCATTCGTTTTCTGACTCTTCTAATGATTTTTTGACTGATTTCAACATAACTTGTGAATCTCCATCGTCAATAACTATTTTCTCTTTAAAGAATTCGTTCATCACTTTATCAAATTCTTCCTTATCTTTAACATCAAGCTTCCCATCTTCTTTAACTTTAGGATTACCTTCTTTGTCTAAGTGGCAATACTGTTTTCTCAACTCTTCTTGCTCTTCAGCAACTCGCTTTAATTTTTCACTTAATTTTGTTGCTAAACGAGTTCGGTAAATTGACTTTAATCCTTTTAGTGTAAGTTTTTCTAAAACACCAATTGAGTCTGCGATTTTAATATTTTCAATTTCAATATACATTCTATCAATCTCCTTTTAATCCTTGTTTATAATGTGTTTAACGAATATTTTTAAATCATCAATATCTTCTTGCTGCTTCAAGATTAAATCTTCAAGCTTGTGTGTATGTCCAGCTAATCTCTTATATAGATGCTGGCTATCTCTTTTGACAATCGTATTAATATTCTTTAAATCATCTTCAGATAGAAAATTGATGGTATTTTGCTCAATTTTCTCTTTTATTTCTTCTATTTTCTCGCTCATGTAAAGGAATTCTCCCTTCGAGTTTTGTTTTATTTCTGTTTTTCACTGTTTTATTTCGACTATTCCCATCTTTTAATGCATCTTGCAACATATTTTCAAAATTATTTTTTCTTTTCTTCATATTAATCACCTTTTTAATAAATTTAGGAGGAGGCATGAATCATCAAGACTCATGCCCGGAAGAAATTAAAAATGACCCAACTAGTTAAATTAGACTAGTTTAGCCGAATTACAATTTGGTATTCAGGATACCTATAGGAGGTGGCACTGATTTATTTATAGTCGCTCTCAAGCACCCATTGACCATGACTAGCCAAATATACGACTTTAAATGTACTCTATTGAAATAAATATATATAATTAACCCATTTTACTAGGATAACTATCCACAAAATTTATTATTGCTTCAGCTTTTTCTTTTTTAATATTGGCCTTATCATTTAACCAAAGAGACACCAAAGCAGTTGATATGTTTAGGTTACTGGCAATATCTTTAGATTTTATGCCTTTTTGTCTCATTAAAATCCATATCTTATCTTTTTTATCAAGGTGCATACAACCTCCTCACTTTCTATTACTTTTAAATAAATTTAATTTAATGCGATCAGCCAGATAGCCAACCGCATTATTTAGGAAAAAAAGAGAATATAAAAAATGAACAAAATTCATTAATTAATAAAAAAAATAAGGCTGGCAAAATGCCTACCAAAACAGAATATATTGGTGAAAAGAATACTTTTTCCTACTCTCTCCATTTGGTCAGAATTGGTCAAAGGTGAAAACACTTGTTGTTACTGACCTTTTTCGACCTTTAATTTCTATATCGTTAAATTTCTTTAAAAGAATTTAGGAATAACTCTTGATTTTTATTGTAAAGTATGTTAAATATCATTCCTGCTAATCCCTTATATTTTCCAAAAACTATTTCAATCGTTCCTATCATCGTTTCAGGTTTTATTTTTAAATTCTTAATTTTTCTATCGTATTTTTCATCAATATCTTTCAATGCTAAGAACTGTTCTTCCTTATCTAACCCTTTTGCATATACATTAGCAATTGCATCTTTTTTCTTTTCCGCCACACTAACCATCTTAATTCTCTGCTCTCTATTGGTTTTTTCTCTATCGTATTCTTCAACTAACTCTGAGACATCAATATTATGTCTTGCTATTGCATTTTTGCCATCATTGATTAACTCTATTAATCTATCCATTGTGGTGTCATAAAAAGCATATTTAAACTTTTGAGATCCACCTTGCTTCACATATTCAAAGAATAATGGAAAATGTTTAGGTGTTTTAACTTTCTTCCTACCAGAATTCAATACTTTCGTTTCATTTATATTGTATAATTTTTTGGCTTTATCAATCGATATTTCACTTAATACACCAGCTATATATACTTGATCTTGTATCTGTTTTAACTCTTTATCGGTAGCACCATTATGTTTTCTATGCCAATAATAAGATAGCATCTTTTGACCAAAATTAACGGTTTCACCAATCAAATCATTTGCTAGTTTATTATCAATATCTGCCATGTTCGCATTAGTTGGGTAATATGTATTTTTATCACTTTCAACTTTATTAATCGGAACAGGATATTTCTTTCTAAATTCTTTAGCATTATTTTTTAAGATATCTGATTTAACAATACAAATGGAATCAGAGTCAAAATCTGCACCTGAGTATATTGATAATGTTGGATATTTAATTGCATTAACCACAACAATATTATCCGTTAAATTAAAATACCTATCAATCAATGATTCTCGCTTATTATGTATAATATTAATATTTGATTGGGATGTATGAGGATTGCGCCATGACACCAACTCTATATCATCCTCGAACATTGTTGTATGTACTTGATTATCTTTTAAAACAGACATGTAATTTTCATCTAATACACCATTATCATTAACAGGTAATGCCTTCACACTATGTAATAACATTTCAAATGGATTCCCAACCATCGTATTGTAATCACCAATCAATCTAATATGTCCATGTTTTACATGCTTCTTATAATTTCTTATTGTCGCTGCTCGCATATCTCGAAACATCTTAGTATGTACTATCTTCTTATTTCTTCTATACAAGTCTACATACATTTGATTGGCATTAACTTCATTGGCATTCTTCTCAAGATGATTAATAAAGGTTTCATCATCATTTTTTATTTTATCTAAGTAGTCTAATTCGTATTTAGCTAATTCTTTTAATTTTTGCGTTGACAGATCAAATGTGTTCAAAAATTGATAGCTTGTTTGTTGTAATATTTCTCCTTCATCATTAGTACCCAGCTTACTTCCCTTTTCCTCTTTACAAATGCCAAAACTGCCAATATGTTCTAACCAATAATTATACATTTCCTTTGGAGTTCCGATTACATTACTAAACTTTAATATTTTCAGACTGTTAGGCGTTGTTATGTAATATATGTTACTAGCCTTTATTGGATTCCCAAACATATCTTCTATGTACCAATTATCAAAATCAATTTTATGTTTTTTTGCATAGTCTTTTAAAAACTGTTGAATATTCGTATTAATTGCATTACTTTTGTAGAAATGATTCCGCAACAAATAACTACCTTTTTCTTGATCTAATCCATCAATATAACTAGCATTTATCAATGATTGACCATCGAACAAATCATTTTCAATCGTTTCTAATCGCTCATTAACTTCCAACAATCCATCTTTATTTTTTTCTACTGCATTTACTTTCTCTTTAAATACACTTTTTACATCATCAATGAGTAATATTGATTTAGTTGGTATGTCGATTAATGGCTTATTTGGCAAAAGACTGCTCAACACCAATGATTCATACGCTAACAATGAAGCAAACTCTATTTCTTTATCCTCTGAAAAATCTAACCCTAATCGTGACCATTTTTTCATGTTCTTGTATAATTTTTTATTGATAAACAATACGTTCCCTTTTCTTGATTTAGACGCTGATCGTTTATAGACCTTATACGTTTTGCCAAACAACTTAATTTCATTAGTATACATAAAACTTCTTAATTGTTGCCTTGTCATTTTTTGAAAGCGTGGATTATTGGGATTATTTTTTTGTTGTTTCTTTAAACTCTTACGATAAGATTTTAAGTTGTTAATCCGCTTCTGTTTGTTTTTTATTTCTTGTTGATTTGGCTTATCTTCGTTCAACAGATCTTCTAGATCTTTATTGTGATCGTTAATAGATTTTTGGATCTTTTTAATATCATCTTCTATCGCATTCACACCAAAATCAAACTTAACATTTATCACATCATCCGAAATAATTTGATTATCTTTTTTGTATTTCTCAATTGTTTTAGTTTTCATTCCCTCTTCTATCAATTTTATCGTTTCAAGCGAATATTGTAGCATCCCATTGTAATCCTTTTTCAACCATTTCCCTTTATATTGATGATTGAATATGTCACTTGCCTGTAAATTTAATATGTATATAGATTTGTTCACTTTTTACATTTCCCCTTTTTATTTGATAACTTTTGACTTTAAATATGTAATTTATGATAAAAATGGATAATATTAAACTTCTTCTTTGTACAAGTGTCAAAAACAAAAACCGTTTTTGCCATTGCCACACAAAGAAGCAAAAGTGGCTAAATTAGTTATTTTTCATTTTTATAGAGTAATAAAACAATTAAGCGTTGGAATCGTTTTTTTGATTCCATAAGCCACAAAGGAAGTGGTTTTCTTCCTGCGTGAGTAGCTTTTGACCTAATTTGAATTACTCTTACACTTAATAGATAAATTTATAGAATCGGTGACAAAAAAAGCATGAAGTCATATAGGACTTATTGCATGATTTGTCACTTTTTTCATCTATCAATTTCTTCTACAACCCAATATCTTTTTTTATTAGTTCGTTTAGGAATAATTATGTAAGGTATTTCTTTATCAACTAACCATCCATTTAAAGTATTAATTCCAAGTGTTCTAGATTTTAGATCATTCTTTTTAAATTCCTTCTTTAACGACTCTTGACCTTCCTTAAATAATCTCTCACCTACGACACTATCCAAATAAGCTGATAATCTATCTTTTGATTTGTCAACTTCCAAAATATTATATTCTTTCTCGAAAATATTAGATATGTATTCACAATAACCAAACTCGCCCAGCTTTAACATTTTATCGATTTCCGTAATGTTAATTTTTGTTTTGTAGTACATTAGATCGTTTATCTTTTTTCTTACAATGTCTGCTTTGTCCTCTATAGGCTCATCGTACAACATATCAGAATGGTAATTAGAACGACCATACTTTGATGAAAATGTATTAGCATTATGTTTTTTAAGTTCCTCTGGAATCTTCAACTTAGATTGGTATCTCCCCTTTTTATTACCCAATTGTTTGTTGCTCATTGCGTGTATAAATAAATTGATATAATCCTCTTTGTGTTGTAATCTTTTCCTTCCTACACATTGCATAAGTGTTCCTACGTCATCAAATTCACTTATTACAATATTATGTAAATTTCCATCCTCTATATTTACCCCTGAATCTAAAACAGATGTCGTGATAAGTATTAAATCTTCAAATCTATTATGCTCAAGCAAGCTTTCAACTTTTTTCTTAATCACGTATTTGTAATATTTATTTGACTCAGAACAAACGAACAAGGAATGATCTTTATATCTTCTATGTAAGTCATAGGCTCTTTCTGTATTATTAATAAAAAATATTGACTTCTTATTGTTTTTGATTGCCAATTTTATATATTCTTCCATCGTATGTTCTTTATAAAAAAAGTGGAGCAAATTTATGTAACTAAAATCGAATGGCACTGCGTATTTTTTAGGTGATAAATCTTTTATCTGTTCTAAGTATTCAGTCATATAATCACCTGTGGCACTCATACATATTTTTATTTGACGAGTTAAATTTAGTATCTGATTTAACGATATGTCTGTAGTATTATTGAATGCTGCATCCGATAAAAAGTAATGAAATTCGTCTAAGACAATATAGTCATACTTATTAAAATCAAACTGATTGCCTTTCATTGCAATATTTTCAATTGATTGATATGTCCTCAACGTTATGATATCGATTTTATTATCATTTTCTAATTCTATTTCAAATTGTTCTTTACATCTTGACCTATGTATTAAAAATAGAATTTTCTTTTTATCTCTTTTAGCAATGGCATACAGAATATTTTTAATAAAATGCGATTTCCCAGCACCCATTTGTGCTTTGATTGCTACTAAATCCCCTTTCTTCCAACTGTTAACTTTATCTGTTGTCACGTAATTGCTTACTCTTTCCATTCACATCATCCTCTTTTAGTTTTTTGCTCATTTGTTTATATTGTTTAATTGCTTTGCTTAACTCTGGTGTTTGCCAATACACCTTGAAAATTCCTTTAGTTTTCGGATGCAATCCCTCTATTAATGGCTCAATCCCATTTGACTCGAGATGCTCTCTAAGATACGGACTATAACAGATAAATAGATTTTCTTTTGCTTGAATATTATTCACTTTTTATCATTCTCCTTATTATTAATTTTCGCTAAATAATCGTACACGTTGCCCATTATCAATACAGACGCTTTAAAACGTTTTCTAAGTGTTCTAGTAGCTTGAAGGATTAAGTCATAGTCAAGACTAAAATCACCACTGGAAACGCTTAATATTCGCTTATTTTGTCCATTTAACACCTCTATCCCTTTGTAGTTGGTTGGATCTAAGTTAATGTAATACCGTTCTATTATTTGTCACCTCCTTTAATTGTCAACTGCATTTCAATAACCTTACTCAATAACACACAACAAAACTCATATAACGAACAGCAAAACGAACAGCAAAGTCTGTTAATAATTTAATATGTAGTTTTGGTATAATCTTTCTTTTTCTACACTCATGTTTGTTTTTCTGTTTTCATATAGAGATATGTGTGCCTGTGTACAGTCCAATACTTCAGCCAACATTTGGTGAGTGATCTTCTTCCTTTTCCGTTTTAACATCCATAATTCTCGATCATTTACTTCCAATAACCATCATCCTTTCATTTATTTTTATAAGTGTGTTGCAAAATAAAATCATCCTCCTTTTTATTGATTAAACCCACTTTCCCACTTTCGTGCAAGTTAATTTAAAACTTTTTTCAATTTTTTATTGACAGTTATACGATTTGTGGTATTATTATATATAGATTGACAGTTAAATATAATAGAGTTCAATTTATAGACGCAAAAATAGCAAGCTTACACTATGTATTATAATGTTATTTGACTAATTCTGCTAGTAAACTTGAAAATTTCTTTAATTAATTATAGATCAACACCCCAAAACCCTGTTGTATCAATGGTTAAGGGGTGTTGAATTTTTATTGTCATTTCATCAACTGTTTTTGTTTCACCCGTAGATGGAATGGTATGTTGCTGTTCTCGTTCTTGTTCTGGCATGGTTGCTATTTGAATGAGGGAATTAAAACTTAATTTCGGATACGAATCCGATTTTGAGCCTAATTCTGGATAAAGTTTCATCATTTTATTTGCGGTGCTATGATTCATTTCAATAGATTCCAACCATTTACCGAACTCACCGTGAACAAGATCGTTCTCTTTTACATGTTTCAATCTTTTACCAATCTCAAATATCGCTTGACCTGCAACTTGTTAAATCATAAGCTTCTCCTCTATCGTGATAGGTTTCTTCATAAGACGACTGTCCTTGACAATATTCCAATCTCTTATTAAAGATAGCAAAGTGTACTTTTTATGTTGCATAGACATGCTGTATAGTTCTGAGAGGCTTATATCTGATTCTTTAAGTCTCTCTACATCAACATGATTCAATGGTTCTTGAGACAAGTGCTCAAGAGCCATTTTTTTATCCTTTCTACACTTAGTCAAAAACTCGCTTAATTCCATTTTGTTATCCTCCCTCTTTTTGATTCTCAATTTGTAGATAGCTTCAAGAGGATTGTCTTCAATATTTGCAAAAAACTCTCTTTGGAAATAGTCAACATCTTCCTCTGTGTCTAATAAGTATGCTGCCATATCTTGATGAAATTGATTGTACCCTTCCAATAATTCTAGTAAATCCTTCTTGTACTCTTCAAAATTTTTCATTGTAATTCCTCCATTTTTATTATTTTATACTAATGATATTCTACTTTTAATATATAATTACTGTTTTAATTTTAGTTTTGATAGACTCTCTTCCATAACTTACTCCATTGCGTCAATGTCTGATGCTGAATAATTTAGCAATGTTAAAATACGATGATAACTATCATAAACACCCTCTCGATACCCAATGTACTCGCAATCATCATCAATACCCAGTTTACGTGCTTCATCAATCTCTTGAGTAGCTTTTACCATTTTTAAAATCATTTGATCGTGATAAATTGGATGTAATTTAGTTCGCACTCTTCTTGTCCTCCTCACTATGTTTATTGCAGACAATACATCTGTTATTGTAAAAATCATAACGATGTTTGCCTTTAAATCGGCAATCGAACCAGTACTTTAGCTTGCTGAGCATCTATCTTTATCCTCCTTAATACTGCTGATGATTTCCTGCTCTTCTTTCTTTGTCATTGACACTAAGCCTTTCCCAGAGACATATTTAGTTGGCTTATTTGCGAGATAATAAATTGTACGATAAGGAACGTTTTCTTGCTTTAATTGTTGCTCAATTTTACTAACTTGATTTAAATCAAATAAAAAGTGATCTTGGGGATGTGTAAATATTACCCATTTATCAATGCTCACTACAATCCTCCTTTTTATTTATATTGAGGTTGATCATCATAGCAACAACAAAAATGGTTGAAAATCAACTGATCGCATATGAACTTGATGAAGGAAGCAGACCGGATAATCTTAGTGCTCTAGAAGGAGAGTATGTAGAGTCGTTAACTTGTGACAATGGCAATCAAATCATCGTTTACAACGAGGCCAAAGATGGATTAGAAATAGAGGATAATAATGCTTCTTAATCAAAAAGGATTCACGTTAGTAGAACTGTTGATTACCTTAGCTTTAAGTACCATTATCCTGATTATAAGTGGCAATTATGCTCTAAAAACGTATGATACACTTCAGTACAAGCAATTTATCAAACAATTTCATCAGGACATCCTTTATTTACAACAACTCGCTCTTACTCAGGATGATAACTTTTACCTTCACTTTGAACGAGAAAACCATCGATATCTTATTCGGCAAGGTGGATTCGGTTCTAAATTGTTCGTCCGCGATTATCCTGAAGCATGGATTGTAGAACCGAATACGCTCGAATTCCCGGTTCAATTTTCATATAAAGGAAATTTGAAAAAGCCTGGCACTATGAAAATTAAAACAAGGTTTCGAACGTATGTTATTACATGTCCATTTGGCAAAGGTAGATGTTATGATGCAGCCTAAAAATAAACAAGCCGGCTTCTACATGTTGGAAAGTCTGCTTGCCATTATGATATTTTTCACTGCATGTCTTACGTTAATCCCCATTCAACATCAGCTTATGATCGAGAAAAAAATGATCAGAGAAGAGGATAAAGCTACCTATTTTCTCTCAAACAAAATGCATGAAGCTATATTAGGAAATTCAAACCAAGGTACTGAAATATTCAGGAATGTTATTAGTTCACCTTTAACCTTAACCATTACTTATTCAGATTCACTGATAGAAGGATGTGTCAGCTGGAATAATGTTAAACAACAGGAAACAAAAAAATGTCAATATGCAATACCGCAATGAAAAAGGATATATATTGATCGAATCTTTATTGACACTATTATTTTTGTTTATATTAATGTCATGGTACAGTCAACTATTACTGATGTGGAAACAAGAAGATAAAGAACAATTGCCTATGGTTTACCATTTTCACCATATAATCGAAGTAGAGGCCCAAACAGCCCATCAGATTATAACAAACAATAATCAGCTTTATTTTATGCAAACCAATGGTGACATAGTCACTATCTCCTTTCACCATCAGAAAATACGTAGACAAGTAAATAGTCGTGGACATGAGGAAATATTACGTGACATAAAAGACTTTAGATTAACTGAAAGAAAAGATGATATTACTATAGAACTTTCTACAGATAGTGGTGAACAAATTGAAAAGATACTACTTAAAAAAACACAACAATGAGAAAGGATATATTTTTCCTTTAACCAACTTTGTCATTTTATTATTATTACTGCTCACATTTCATCAGATAAACCAACTTCAAAGTCAGAAAAGAATTCACCAATTAAATGACGAACAGTATAAATTAGAATGGCTCTATCAAAAAGCATACGCATCTGTGCTCCAAGAGAAAGAAACTCCTCCTTATTCCTATACATTTCCTGACGGTACAATAGACGTTATAGTAACTCAAAATGGTCAGAGTAGTACTATTTATCAATTTAAAATGACCACGGACACCGGTGGTTACAGACATGTAAATATTGCCATCCCTAATTAAATGTATAAAAATTCCTAATTTCAAACATATTATGAACAATTACAAATAATTTTGATTCAACTGCTTAGAATAATTTACATTTTTGTTATACTCGTATATAATATGGTTGATACATAGTGATTTAAAAAGGAGGGGGAACAATGGATCGAGTTTTCCGTATGCTTGCTTTTTGGACAGGTATATTTACAGTTATGTTTTATGTTGGTCATATGGAAACAATGGCATATCTATTCCTTGCGCAAACGATCTTTTTCCTTGGTGTCGGATACCTTAAATTGTCTGAAAGAATGTATATGTACTTATTCGCTGCTTATTGTACTGTTTTCTTTATCGGGTTTACTTTCTATACCAACTTCATTCTTGTTCCTGGATTTGGCCATTAAAGCGATAAACGCTCTGATCTTTGTAGATCAGAGCGTTTTGACTAAGATTGCACAAATGGATTCGTATCTTTTTCTTTTTGAATTTGCGTTTTAGGTCCATGGCCAGGATATACGATATATGCACCTGGTAAAGTATAAAATTGCTGTCTAATACTCTCTTCTAATTGTTCGAAACTACCACCTGGTAAATCTGTACGTCCTATTGCTCCCGCAAACAAACTGTCTCCCCCAATAACGAATTGTTCATCATGGAAAACGAACGATACCCCTCCTGGTGAATGACCAGGTGTATGGCGAACTTCTATGGATATACTGCCAAATTGGTACACCTTCATTTCTAGAAAATGATCAGCTTTATTTGCCTTTACTTGCTCGACACCAAAGAGTCCAGAACCATTTAAGTTTGGATCTTCTAGCCAATCACTTTCTAATTCATGCATATACACAGGTATTTGATAATGAGTCCTTACCTGTTCTAAAGCACCAATATGATCGAAATGTGCATGGGTTAACAAAACAGCTAATGGCTCCACTTTCATTTCTGCAATTTTATCAAGAATCCTGTCTCCATCGCCAGCTGGATCGATGATAATGGCTTGTTTACTATATGCGACAATATAACAATTAGTTGATAATGGACCTAAAGCCATCTGTTCCACTCTCATGTTATGTATCACTCCTTTTCCTTTATGTTTTAATAGACAAATCATCCTTTTTGTTTTAAAATAAGTATGGATTAGATTTGTATACATATTATAACGTTAATAGTTCATAATGAAAATGGATTGACTGTGAGTAAGGGGGATGAAAATGGAATTAGCATTTATTATTCTTGTGGTAACGATTTTATGTGTCATTGCAGTTTTTCGTGAATTAAAATCCCAAAATATGTTCGGAGCAGCTTTTGCAGCTATTTCTGCCTTAGTTTTCGGATTCTTCTCGATCGCCACTCTATACTGGGAATTAATTCGACCATTATTCCAAAGCTAAAAACGCCTATATTTAGGCGTTTTTTTGTGTATTAAATAGGGGGCTAACTGCACGTAATCCATATACTGCGCAGTAACTTAGACATGGATTTGTTCTCCTCCGTTCTGAATTTAGATGAGTGCATAATCGTCGCTGCGGAAAGCGCAGTATTCTGCCGGAGCGTATGTGAGCACTCATCATTAAGCAGAATGGGAGAAAGCTCACTTTTCCTCCTTTCATTACTTCGCAGTTTGTATCAATTATGAATCAGATCTTAAAATATAAAGGGATGAACTGTTATCAGTTCATCCCTTTTTTTACTTACTCATTCTCATTTTCGAATTCGTAGAAACGTAATAGGTCTCCGAATATGATTTCATCTGAGTAGTTTAATTCATTTTCTACCTGCTCTACATATGGCTGGCAAACAGAGTCTTCACCTTCACCAGCTAATTGATTGGTGCTGTCAATCAATTCACCAGACTCTCGATCATAGCATTGGTCTTTTGTATAAACATATTCTTCTGTAATAAAACTACCGTCACGAAGTGCAATAAAATCTTTTCGCTCTTCGTCAAATAGATCTGTACCAAATGATAAATCACTACCATCATCAATACCTAGTAGATTCATTATAGTAGGTTTTACATCAATTTGGCCGGCAATCTTAGACATAACTTCTCCATCTTGCCCAGGAATGTGAACATAGAATGGAACTCGCTGTAATTGAACATGAAGATAATCTGTATATTCATCTTTATCTAAATATTGAATCATGGCTTTCTTATGAAAATCACTAATACCGTAATGATCACCCATTAAAATAATAATAGAATCTTCATATAACCCTGCTTCTTTCAAGTAATCAAAATACTCTTCTACTGCTTCATCCATATATCTTACTGTCTGGAAGTATTTATTTAGCGTATTCGAATTAGAATCATAAGGGTCGATCGTTGCATCTTCTTCATCTAAATCGAACGGATAGTGGTTCGTTAACGTGATAAATTTAGAATAATATGGTTCTTCCATCTGCTCCATATATTTTATCGATTGTTTAAAGAAGTCCTTATCTTTTAAACCCCACCCGACAGAGTTTTCATCTGTGACTTCATATGCATTTTCGTCATAAAAATGATCATAACCAATATTGTCATACATCACATCACGATTCCAGAAACTTTTATTATTGGCATGAAAAACAGCTGAATTATATCCATTTTCATCAAGTATTTCAGGTAATGAATGATAATCGTTCTGAGCATGCGTAAAGTATACAGCGCCTCTTGGCGAAGGGTATAATGAGTTTTCAATAATAAATTCAGAATCTGATGTTTTTCCTTGTTCAGTTTGGTGATAGAAATTTTCAAAATAGTAACTTTCATCGATCAAACTATTCAAGAATGGTGTTACTTCTTCACCGTGAAGCGTGTTATTTATGACAAAACTTTGCAAAGACTCCAATGAAATAAAGATTACATTTTTATCTTCAGCGATACCATGTAATTCTTCATTACCGTCTGTAGTTGTTTCTTCCTTAATATAATCGGAAATTTCCGTTAATTCATTACCGTCTGCAAATACACGTTGTGCTTTTGATTTGGAATGCAATACAGCATCATAAACATGATAAGGAAATATCCCGATATTTTTGACTAAATATTCACGGTCAAACGTTCTTTGTAACAATTGGGGACGTTCAGCTTCAGCTAATGCATAGTTACCAATTAAGAATAGAATGGATAATGCAAAAGCAATCCTCTTATATCGCTTGGTAAACGAGGTCGTTAATTTTGAACCGTATCTCTTCGCCAGAACCCAAACGAAAATAACATCAAAGAATAAGGCTACATCCCAGAGTTTTAATAAACCAAGTACACTACTACCAAGGTCAGCTGCATTACTTCCTTGGAACAATAAAGGTATGGTTATAAAGTCTGAAAAGTTACGGTAAAAAACAATATTAAAATACAGTATTAAAGATCCTAAAAGTATACTATATTTAATATATTTCAATTGTCTTCTTTGATTAAATAAAATACTTAATACAAAGATAAAAAAAGCAATTACAAAAGGATTAATAAACAAAATTAGCTCTTGCATCATATTTTCTAACGATATAGCAAATACAAATCGATAAACGATATAAGTTTTCAATCCAAATAATAATGCTGCGATTATATATAAAGGCATTTGCAGCTTTTTATTAAACATTTGATTATCCTCCTCAAAATGATTCAACCCTAAATTCTATTTTTCTCTTTCTCTATTATAGACGATAAACATCACATAGAAGTTTCATAAATCTTAAAAAAAGTTACAATCAATTTACAATATTCATAGAATTTTATAATTGTTAACTGTTTTGTAACACTAAGTATGCACCACCATAAACACCTGCATCATTACCTAATTGAGCGATAACAAATTCACAAGCTTCGTTAGTTCGTGGTAAGGTGTATTTTTCAAAAGATTCTTTTAGAGGTTCCAACAATGCGTTTCCTGCCTTTGAAACCCCACCACCAATAACAATTTTCGCAGGATTTACAGTAATGGCGACAGTAGCTAGTGTAAATCCAAGTACATCGAGCACATGTGCTAATAATGCCTTACTATCCTTATCACCTTCAGCAGCTGTCTCGAATACATCTTTAGTGGTGATTTCTCCGCAATTATCTTTCCGTCTTTTTAATGCGTTAGCCTTACCTTCAGCAATTAACTCTTCGGCTTGTCTGACAATTCCTGTTGCAGAAGTTACTGTTTCCAGACAGCCATTTCTCCCACAATTACATGCTGCACCATCTTTTTCAACAGTTATATGTCCAATTTCACCACCAGTACCATTTGCACCACTTACAATCTGTCCGTTTGCAATGATACCTCCCCCGACGCCAGTACCTAATGTCACTGCTAACATGTTTTCTACTTGGTTACCTGAACCTTTCCAGTTCTCACCTAATGCCGCAATATTAGCATCATTGTCGACATACACGTTTAAGCCAGATAATTCTTCCAGAATATCTTTTAAATAAAAATTTTTCCAGCCAATATTAACTGCTATAGCTACTTTACCCGTTTCTGGCTCAATGAAGCCAGGAGCACCTACCCCCAATCCCGCACAACGTTCTTTTGTTAAATTTAATTCGGAAAGTTTATTTTCGATAGATAACCAAATATCCGTTGGGACATTTTCTCCTTGGTTAGCCAAGCCTGTTGGTATTTCCCATTTCGCAATCATTTCGCCCTGATTGGAAATAATCGCATTTTTTACGGTTGTCCCTCCAATATCAATGCCAATGAGTAAATCCTTCTCCATTTTTTCCACCCTTTATTTTATTTTTTCTTTTTCTTTTGTAATGATGATTTTTGCTTGCAGAAACTGCTCTTTTGTGATCACCTTCACTTGATACAGTTCATTCATTTCTTCTTCCATAAGTTCTAAGTCAGCTAAACGATCACCTATATAGATGATCGTTCCAAATTTTAATAATAATTTTCTTAAATCATAGATACTATCCATTTGATATCACCTAAAACATTATAACAAAGACAAATCTAAAAAGGAATAAAAAACTTTCTATGACGGTGCTAAGTGTCGGTAACTAAGCTTTAAATAACAAAAAGAAGTTAAGCGGGAGTTAACAGAGGCTAACAACCCTTTGATAAGTGGAGGCAAAACCTCCACTTATCAGCGTATCCCATTATTGCCGATCCGGATCTTGCGGATTTAAGAAAGATGGTCGTTTGTGATCATTTGGTACCGGCTGACGAATCAATACATGAAGAAAAGCTTTTGCATCAAAGGGCATAAACGGCCAGAAATAACCAATATAGAATGTCTTCAAGTTTGCCAGATATAATATATAGCATGTTACCCCAATAACAAATCCTTTCAAACCAAAAATCGCAGTAATGATGAGTAAAATAATCCTTGTGACACGGTTAGCCAAACTTAATTCATAACTAGGTGTTGCAAAAGTACCCATGACGACCGCTGCAAGATATAATACTACTTCATTTGAAAACCAACCTACCTCGACTGCTATCTGACCAATTATAATAGCAGACACCAAGCCTAGTGCTGTAGCAAGAGCTGATGGTGTATGTATAGCGGCCATACGCAATACATCTATCCCTACTTCCGCCACTAAAAATTGAACAATTAACGGTATTAAACCTACTTCTTTAGGCCCAACAAATGCTAATTCTTCAGGAAGTAATCCCATTTCAGTTGATAACAAATAATAGAATGGTAATAAAAAAATCGATGCGAAAACTGCAATAAAACGTGCCATACGTAAATACACGCCAATAAACGGTTTCTGCCGATATTCTTCAGCATGTTGTAAATGATGCCAAAAAGTCGCTGGTGTGATCATGACACTTGGCGAACCATCGATGATAATTAAAATATGTCCTTCATATAAATGTTCAGAAGCAGTATCTGGTCTTTCCGTATATCTGATGGTCGGGTATGGATTCCACTTTTTACCACTCAAATACTCTTCAATCGTCTTCTCGGCCATTGGCAGACCATCGGTATCGATCCTATCAAGATGTTGCTTTAACTTTTCTACCCTTCGTGGATCAGCAATATCCTCTAAATAACAAATACAAATATCAGTTTTTGATCTGCGGCCAATTGACGTATATTCCATTCTCAATGATCGATCTCTTACTTTTCTTCTTGTTAATGCTGTGTTGAAAACAATTGTTTCCACGTAACCATCTCTGGAACCTCTAACCACCCTTTCTAAGTCAGGTTCTTCAGGCCCTCTGACTGGATATGTTCTTGCATCAATCAATATGATCCGATCTAGTCCTTCCACTACTAATGCAGTTGGACCAGCCAGCACCATGTCTGCTGCTTTATTTAAGTCTTTCTCTATATCAACTTCTACATATGGAATATACCGTTTAATTAATTTGTCCAGTGTATCCTCATCCAAATCCCCTTCTTCTAGATCTGCTAAAAACCACATTATGCGGTGTAAAATTTCATCTTTCACTAAACCATCAATTAAAAATAATGCCATCTTTTTCCCTGCGTATTCCACATCCAGATGAATGAGGTCAAAGCTTTTGTCTATCTCTAAATAATCATGTATATATTGAACATTTTCATCATAGTTATGATACAAACGTTTCTCTTGTTCCATAGTCATTCCCTCTTTCTCCATCAATCACATTTTATCTTTAGTCTTCTCTATATGATTGGTTTAATGCGGGATGATTTTGGACAAGCTGAAATCCATAAAAGAGGGATATTATGATAAAATCGAGAAAAGTACATATCATTACGTGCTTACTAATGATGTTGGCTATGATACTTTTATTATTATCGCAACGTTCAACCGAAGAAACCATTAAGTATTTTCCACCTGATTCCTCTATTTCATTTTCAGCTATTAATACAAATTTAAAACTGTTGACAGAAACAGGGAATGACCAATACATGGTAAAGTGGACGGCGAATAGCAGTTTAGACAAAGAAATATACCTTAGACAAGATATTTCAATATTGTATATGGATGGGCGCCTGAAAGGAATCAAAGGTTTATGGAAGGAATCTGCGAAAGATATTGAGTTAGAAGAAGTTTTCGAAGAAAGTGATAGCAGTCATTTTCAAGCGATCAGTTTCCATCATGGAGAAATACATTACCCAAATGATGAAATTAAAAGTATTCAACAAATGTCTGATGATCATTTATATGTAATCGACTCGCCTCATACAGCATTGGAATCATTTAAAGAACCTGATTCACACATGCAACAGGAGTGGAAAGAAACCATTGATAATACTACATCCCAACAATTACATTTTGCCTGGAAAGAATGGATAGATACAGCCAAAATTAAAATAGATAATTATCATTTATACCCCTTAACAAGTATTATTCAATTTCAAGAACAACCTATTAGTGGGTTAACACAAGAACAAACAGATCGAATTATTGGACAGCTTTGGGAAGGATTATATAAAAATTATATTTTGCCTATTGCTAATCAATCCGAAAGCAAACAACAAATCATGCCTCTTGTTTTAATCGATAAAAACAATGATCACTTAATTGTACTTTTTATTGACGAAACGAATCAACTCGAAACACTATATCAACAATTATCTGTACAGGACTAAGAGACTGAGACATAATTAAATAAGTAGAACGAGAATCCAAACAATCTAAACTAAGCGTAGGCAAAATACGCAGACTATTGGGGAACTCACGCGAACCTCCGCTAACTGTGTGAAGTGTTTTTCTTCACACAGTTAGCTAAAGACTGCCCACCGGAAAGCGAAGTGTTTTGCCGAAAGCAGTATGTGTACTAAGACTTTATTGTTCGGATTTTTCCTATCCAATTACTCTTTTGTCTCAGCCTCTTTCAATTCTTGGTATAATGTTTGATAACTACTTTTTTCATTGTTCAAATCTAACAATTTCTCAGCAGCTTGTAATGCTTTATCATATTCATTTTCCTGTTGGTACAGTAAAGCTAAATTGTACCACGCTTCTTCAAAATCAGTTCTATGTTGCACTGCGATTTCTAAGTCGCTTTTTGCTTTATCAAATGACTCTAAATAAATGTTAGCAAAGGCACGATAAAAGTGTAACTCTGCCTCTAATTCTTCAGCATATGGCAAGGTGCTGCTCACTATCTCCGTAACTTCCTGATATTGTTCCTCTTCTAACAATTGCTGAATGTGCTGAATTTGTAACGTTTCGTCATACTGTACATCCTCATTCGTTAATCCGAATGCCAAAAGACCAAACACATAAAAAACATAGACTACAACGGCGATAAGCTGTTGCATAAACGCTTTTGTTTTTGGCAACATGACGATACCTGAAGCAATAAATCCTCCAATTAACCCGCCGATGTGGGCACCATTATCGACCTGTGGCACACTAAAACCAAAAATTATATTTATAATAACAATAAAGATGACATTTGTTCCCATTGTCTTGAAGAAAACTTTTGGTTTTTTTAAACCAAAGTAAAGCAGTGCTCCAAACAAACCAAATAATGCCCCAGAGGCCCCGGCGGCAATACTTGGATTTAGAGCAAAACTTGCCATTCCACCAGCAATCCCAGCAAGGAAATAAATAATAACAAATCGAACATTTCCATAAATTCTTTCTACCAGTGTACCGATAAAGTATAAAGCAAGCATATTCAAGACCAAATGAAATATTCCAATATGTAAAAACATCGACGTAATAATACGCCACCATTCGCCTTCCATCATAGCTATATTATACTTGGCACCAAATTGAATGAGCGTTTCAGGGTTTATCGATCCTCCCCTATACTCCAACAGTATAAAAATAATAATATTAATCACTAATATAAGATAAGAAATGCGTGGTTTTCCTCTACTAAAAAGAGCTAGGATTGCTTTTTCAGCATTTTTTTGTATGTGTTGAATCTTATGTTTTAATGTTTCTGTTTGATACTCTAATTCAAAAAGATTGTCAGGTATCGAAAAAGTTAAGGGATGGTGTAAATGAGCTTTCTGAAAAAAATGCGCTAACACTTCGTCTCGATCGTGACCACACAGATAAACAAATGAATTATCAATTTTATTAACGGTCGATTCTCTGTTCATGAGGTTACTCCAACTATCAACAGGTTCATATTCAACGATAAAAACATGATGAAATGAAATGGTTTGTTTGAATAACGGCAGTTGGATATTTTGTACAACATTTTTCTCAACTTGTTGTACAGATGCTTCTACTTCCCTATTCCAATCATATTGCTTTAATGATACTCTCACGATATCTACATTTCTTTTATTTGTCTTCCATAACAAATATTCCTCTTGATTAGAGGAAGCTGTTAAGAGTTCGAATTCCCCTTGTTCCATTAAATGAAGCACGAGTTTATTTTGAATAAATTGATTCTTGATAAACATGTGTACACCCACCTTATCACTATTCCAATCATACCATGAATAATAGCAGTTAGAATAACAATAAGGTATAGCGCTATTTAAACATGGAACCTATCATCTTATTACGAATATACGGGATATTCATGGCTAGTCGTATACCCCATTTTCGTAGCAATGGTACATTTATTACTAACCTGGAGATACTGTTACGAAATAGATATACAGTTGTTCCAATTGCTGCCAAGAAGAAAAACACTTTTGATACTTTCATATATATTCACTCCTACTGTTTTGTTATCAAAAGTTTTTTCTTTTTTTATATTTTTATGTATGTTTACAGTAAATTTTACCGAAGTTTGCTATCAGAATATCGACTGGCTTATCATGCTTTTCACCATTAATAGTATCCACAATCTGAAAATCTGCAGCAAGCGATACAGTATCACCTGTGAAATCTTGTAAATAACGATCATAAAAACCACCACCATACCCAATTCGCAAACCATTCTTACTAAATACGATGCCTGGTACAATCATCAGATCTATATTGTTTTTTTCAATAATGGAAACATCGGATGTGAGAGGTTCCCAAATGTCAGCCCAAACTTTTTTTAACCGATCACCAGCTTGATAGTGATGAAATGACATGGAATGGTCTTGAGGATTAGATTTGGGGATTACAACCCTCTTCCCTTGTTGCCAAGCAATATTGATTAATGGTTCAGTGTCCCACTCCACCCCTTTTGATATCGTTAAACCGATCGTCTGAGCTTGCTGCCATACATCTGTCTGTAGTAATTTCGTCTGGATAGATCGTTCGATTAACTGCCTATTCACTATTTGCTGCCATTGCTTTAATATATTTTTCCGTTGTTGTTCTTTTACCAAAGATAATTTGTCCATTCACAAACACCGCCTATACATCCACTATTTGGTATATCTATATAAGAAAAACTCCTACCAATTGTGGTAAGAGTTTTTCCGTTCATTTCATTATTTTGTTTCACGGTGTAACGTGTGTCGTTTCAAGCGTGGGCTATATTTTTTAAGCTCTAAACGCTCTGGATGTTTACGTTTATTTTTAGTCGTAATATAGTTACGGTCACCTGTTTCAGTACAAGCTAAAGTAATATTAACGCGCATGGTTTTCCCTCCAAACTAAATCTTACATCATTCTTTTCAATATCGAATCATTACCTAAAATATCATAGCAAAAACCGACGATAATTTCAAGTATATGTTTTATTGTATTCTTAAATATGGTATAACTATATATGTAGATAAGGTGAGACTTCTATTCTGTGAGGTTATACTCTCACTAATAGTTAGTGAAGCTTAACAGGGATTTAGTGTCCGTAATAATGGTCAAAATTAGGAGGAAAGTTATGTTATATGAAACAATAGCTACAGTAATTATAATAGCCGTCATATTATGGATTGTATCGTTTTTTATGCAAGATAAGTTTAAACAACTAGAAGATCAATTTGAGCAATTCTCTATTTCATCTTTGCAAGAAACGTATCAATTAAAAAAGAAGATTAATATTCTGGAAGAAGAGTTACTGATTGATGATTTATCAGTAGAGCAAACAATCAGTCCTGCAAGCACTCAACAAACACCAATGGTAAGAAGGGTACAAGAATTATATCAACAAGGACATGATACAGATTACATAGCAGAACAACTGAATATCAATGAATATGACGTCATTTCAATGATTAAACAATTTTAAACTAGCCTAAAAGAATGAGGGATAACTTTGAAGCAAATTATTAGAGCCTTTTCTCTTGGATTATTTGTTGCAGCTGTCATAATCGGAGTTACATATTATGTAGAGAAACCGGAACAAGCTCAATCTACTTCCCCCCCAACAATTGATGATTCTATTAAACTAGTAGAAGATGATGGGTATTATGTATATGAAGAAGATTTAGAGTCAAAGGTAACTCAATTAGAGCAAGAAATAGAAGAATTTCAACAAGATAGGAATAGTGAATTAGATGAACCAACAGATGACTTAGATGATCAAACGGAAGAATCTGAAACGGAAGAAGAAGGCGAAGAAATAACAATTACGATAGAATCAGGTATGACCATGCCTGAAATTGTGGCATTACTAGATGAGAATGAACTAGTTTCTGATGAAGGTGCATTTCTTTCCTATTTGGAAGAAAATGAGCTGAGTCGATTTATTCAAACCGGAGAATTTACTCTTCATCGTGGAATGTCGGTGGAAGAATTAACGAACACTTTAACGAGACAAATAGAGGAGTAGATCATATATCTACTCCTCTTTCTTGTTGTTATTTTAGTTGTTTAAGTCTAATGATTCACCTTTTACCAAGTACATGACGTCTTCACCAATATTTGTTGCATGATCGCCAATGCGTTCTACATATCTGCCGCTGAATGCCATTTGCATGATATGCTGAATTTTTTGAGGATTTGTTGCCGTTTCTTCTAATAATTCACGTAACATAGTGGAATACATATTATCCACTACATCATCCAACTCAGCTAATCTCCTAGCTAGCGTAACATCTTCATTTTCATAAGACAAAATGGCTAAATCAATCATTTCTACTGCCATTAATTTCATTTCCTGAATAGAAGGATGTACTTCTATACCATGATTCTCACCTAAATGAATAGTTGATTTCGCCACATTTTTTGCGTTATCAGCCATTCGTTCTAGATCGTTGGAAATCCGAAGTGCTACAACTAATCTACGCAAATCTGTTGCAACAGGTTGTTGCCTTGCAATTAATACAATCGCTTCTTCATTAATTTTCATATCTAACTGATCAAGCTCTTTATCATTTTGAATGATTTGTTCTGCTTGTGAAACATCAGCCCGATATAAAGCATCAATTGCTAGATTAAGTTGTTCTTTTGTTTTTTTTGCTAATTCAATTATAAGTTCCTCTAAATGTTGCAACTCACCTTGGAAAGCTTCTCTACCTACCATTGTGTACTCCCTTTCCTATCAAACTCTTGATATATAACTATTCTGCTTATTTAACCAAAACGACCAGTAATATAATCTTCCGTACGTTTATCTTTAGGGTTTGAAAAAAGTTGATCTGTCTCTGAAAACTCCACTACTTCACCATTTAACATGAAGACAGTTCTATCTGATATTCTTGCAGCTTGTTGCATATTGTGAGTAACTATAATTATTGTATACTTTTGCTTTAGTTCCTTAATTAATTCTTCGATTTTTAATGTGGAAATAGGGTCTAAAGCTGATGTAGGTTCATCCATTAGAATAACATCTGGTTCTATCGCTAAACATCGTGCTATACAAATTCTTTGTTGTTGACCTCCTGAAAGTCCATATGCATTCTCGTTTAAACGATCTTTTACTTCATCCCAAATAGCTGCGCCGCGTAGACTTTTTTCCACAATCTCATCTAATAATGCTTTCTTCTTAATCCCATGGATTTTCGGTCCATATGCTACATTCTCATATATAGATTTCGGAAAAGGATTAGGCTTTTGAAAAACCATTCCTACTCGTGTTCGCAAGTCTTCCACTTTCATCGATTTATCTAAAATATTCTTTCCTTTATAGGCAATCGCACCTGTTGTACTTACACCTGGTACAAGTTCAACCATACGATTTAATGTTTTAATATAGGTAGATTTACCGCAACCTGATGGTCCGATAATTGCTGTAACTTCATTTTCCTTCATTTCCAAATTAATATCTTTGAGTGCATGGTTTTCAGAATACCATAAGTTTAAATTTTTTGTATCGTAAACAACACGTTTTTGTGTTGTATTATATTCAGTAGTTGTATGATTATTACTTACTTCGATCTGAACTTTATTGTCAGTAGCCATACTCATTTTTTCCACTCCTTAACTATGGTCTTGTTGAACGATTGAAGCTAATAGCTGTTAGTACCTCTGTTGGAACTTATTCCGAATGATAATTGCAACTGAATTCAAAATAAATAAGATTAGCAATAATACAATGATCGTCGCTGCAGCTAAATTTGCATATTCAGCAACTAATGATGCATCAATAGTCCAATAATATATTTGCATTGGTAGCGCAGTAAATGTATCAAATAAACCGCCTGGAAAAGGAATCAATAATGCTGGGATACCCAAAACTGTTAAAGGCGCAGTTTCTCCAATTGCACGTGAAAGTGATAGAATCGATCCGGTTAGTATACTAGGTATAGCAGCAGGTAAAATGATTCTTCGAATGGTCTGCCATTTGGTAGCACCCATTCCATAAGAGGCCTCAGATAGATGACCTGGAACTGCTCTTAATGCTTCCTGAGCAGATACAATAAGAATCGGTAAAACTAGTAAAGCTAACGTCAAACCACCAGCTAATACCACATTCCCGAAATCCATCAGGCGGACAAAAACTGTTAAACCTAATAAACCATAAACGATCGAAGGTACACCAGCTAGATTAGAAATATTCGTCTCGATAAATGATCGAATAATACCTTTTTTAGAATACAATTCCAAGTAAATTGCTGAACCAACTCCGATAATGAGCGTAACAGGAATAACAACTAACATCACCCATACCGTACCGAGAATGGCTCCCATAATACCTGCTCTATCAGCATTTGTCGATAGTCGTCCGGTGATGAAATCCAAATCGATCCAGGATACCCCTTGTAATAATACACGAGCTATTAATACAACAAGTACTACTAATCCAAATAAAGTAGAGAGGAAAAATATAGACTTCCAAATACTGTTTTTTCGCACACGAGCGTCCATTTTGTTATTTTCGTGTAATGCTTCTAAGTTTTCCATTAATATTCCTCCCTAAATTTACGAGAGATATATTTCGCTAGTAAATTCATAATTAACGTAAACACAAATAATGTTAATGCAACAGCATATAAACTATAATATAAAGTAGATCCTGCGGGTGCTTCCCCACCGGAAACTTCTACTATATATGCTGTCATTGTTTGCATGGATTGTGTCAAATCAAAAGTAAAATTTTTCGAACTACCACTTGCTATTGTTACTATCATTGTTTCTCCGATTGCTCTTGAAATAGCTAATACAAAAGATGCCATTATTCCTGAAAAAGCTGCAGGAATCACAACTTTAATTGTTGTTTCTAATTTAGTTGTTCCCATCGCAAGAGATCCTTCACGAATTCCATTAGGAACAGATGTCATGGCGTCTTCAGATAGGGATGCAATCATTGGAATGATCATAACCCCCATTACAATACCAGGACTTAAAATATTGGTAGCCTCAACTTGTGGCCAAATACTGCGAATTAAAGGAGTTACAAATGTGAATGCAAAAAAACCATAAACAATTGTTGGAATACCTGCCAATACTTCTAACAATGGTTTTAGTATTCTTCTCACCTTATCTGAAGCATATTCACTTAAATAAATAGCTGACATGATACCAATTGGGCCTGCAACAAGGATTGCAATAAGAGACGAAAAAATAGTCCCATTCAACAAAGGTAAAATTCCAAATTCAGGATTTTGACTAAGTGGTTTTAATTCCGTTCCTGTAAAGAAATCTAATATCGGAATTTCCATAAAGAAATGTACTGCTTGGCTGATTAGCGTATATAAAATTCCGATTGTTGTCAGAACCGTAATTGATGCGAGCAAGAAAAGAATGGCAGGAACTAACTTTTCCATATAATTGTTTATACTTTTCTTTTTCTTGTTTTCAGCAATCAATTCACTGACATTAACAGCACTGTTTAGATTCGATCCGCTGCTTTTTGCCATTTCTTGGAGCACTCCTTCTTAAACTCACAATAAGATGAGGGCACAGATGCCCCCATCTTATTGAAGCCATTATATTGAAATTACGTTTAAATACTGATCCATGATTATTGGATAGCTTGAACATCCTCTAGTAATGCTTGTTGTTCGTCATCTGGAATTGGTGCAAATCCAGTCTCACCAGCAAAATCATTAATGCTTTCAACTACATATTCTGCATAGTCATAAACTTGAGGTTTTTCTTTTGCATTATCAACATTTAAATAGGTGAATACCGGACGAGTATAGTCAGCATATGGACCTTCTTCTCCGATTGTTTCAAGAGATGGAACAACTGCACCATCACCAAAATCGATACCTACAGCTTTTACTTGATCTTGATTATTGTCATAGTATCCAAAACCAAAGTAACCAATAGCATTTTCATCTTCTGAAACTAGTGTTACTAAAGTTGAATATTCTTGTTGTAAGTCAATAGTATCTACTAAATCTTGTTCTTCTAAAATTTCTTCATAGAAGAATTCATACGTACCATGGTTCTCGTTAGGGCCATAAGTTTGAATTTCTTCATCTGGCCAAGAAGAGTCAATTTCAGACCATTTTGTTACATTTCCTAAGAAAATATCTTCAATCTGTTCTGCAGTAAGTTCTTCTGCCCAGTCGTTCTCAGGGTTAACTACAATTGTTAAACCGTCTAATGCAACCTTAATTTCCATTACTTCCATTCCAAGTTCATCAGCTTTAGCCTGTTCTTCATCTTTAATTGGACGAGAAGCATCATTGAAATCTGTACCATCTTCAACTAAAAACTTTTCGAAGCCTGCACTACTACCTGCACGACCTACTTCAACTGATACATTTGGTTGTTCATTAAGCATATACTCTTCTGCTAATCTTGACATTAACGGGTACACTGTACCTGAGCCGTCGATTGCAACAGTTCCTTCTAATTCATCTGAAGCTTCTGTTTCTTCTTCACTAGAAGTATCTTCTGTTTCTTCCGCTCCATCATCTGTTTCACTTGCATTTGCTTCTTCATTGTTGTCTGTTTCTTCTTCTGAATCATTTCCACATGCAGCTAATAGCCCAATTGTAAGTACAGCTATTAAAGCTAACAACATGATTTTGAACTTGCTCATTTTTTGTTTCCCCCTATATAGACGATGTGATTTAGAAGCTTGTCAATTAAGCTTCTACTACATCATAACTCACAACTATTAATCTACTATTAATTAATTGTAAAGATAATGTAAATTCGACATTTTTATAGAAATTAAGACGTAAGAACAAGATAGTTGGATCGATAGTAATGATGAAATATTTGAACAGTTTAACCACCAATCCGGCTGCCCCTTCCCCTTCCGGGAGGTTTGTCCTTAAGCTAACTTTTTCAAGCAAAAAAACGCTCAAAAAAGTGGATCTTTATGCCAAACAATTCCCGCAGGAGTGGAAGTTAACGACCTTTGCTAAGATCTGCTCTACAACGCTAGCATGAAGTAACACGTCTGATTTTATACTTTCTCTCCATATAAAAAAACCGGAACTAGAATACTAGTTCCGGTTTTTTATTCATCCTCTTGCTCATCGATTTCTTTTTGTTTTTCTTCGTCACTTTTATCTTTAAAATCATAGTATTTTTCAATAATTCTTTTACCAATCTCATGATGCACCTGATGTCTACCAGTTTTTGTTCCATTATCAGGAACGATAACCGCAAAAGCAACCTCTGGATTTTCAACAGGACTATAACCAACTAAGGATAAATTTTCTGCTTCATCTACTTGTACAGGTTCATCATTAATAATTTCAAATTTTGGTCTTTGCGCTGTACCTGTTTTTGCAGCTACTTCATAAGAGATGTTACTCCACTGGTTTCTAGCTGTTCCATCGTTAATTACACGTCTAAATCCTGTTTGCACTCGTTCTATATATTTGTCATCCATGTCCACACGATTTAACACTTCAGGACTAAAGGATTCAATAACTTTGCCTGGTATACCATTTTCATTCCCCGGTTCTCTAATTTCCTTAACCAAACGTGGCTTCATTCTATATCCGTCATTTGCAATCGTGGAAACATACTGTGCCAACTGCAAAGCAGTATACGTATCATACTGTCCGATAGATAGGTGAAGCAAATTCCCTTGAGCAGGATTAGTACCTGTTACACCAGTTGCTTCAAATGGTAAATCAATACCCGTCTTTACTCCTAAGCCGAATTGACTGTAATAATTTCTCATCGTATCAAAGGCACTGTAATCAAAATTATATAGTATCTCTCCAGGACGATAGGTGGCTCCAGCTATTTCCAACGCAATCTTCGCCATATAAACGTTTGATGAGTCTTGAATAGCTTTCAAGTCAGATATACTAAATCCTAAAAAAGTGTGTGAAGCAAATTCATTTGTGGATTTTATTTTAATTGGTTGATCAGACAAGTGTGTACCAATGTCAACAACACCTTCCTGATAACCAGCTAGTAGTGTCGCACCCTTAATGGCAGATCCTGGCTCATGTGCATCATAAATAGTTCTGTACGCCTGATTCAAATATTCGTCCTCTTCCTCATCATAACGGAATCCCGATAAGGCTAGAATATCACCTGTCTGTGGGTTCATGACAACCGCCAATGCATCCTTCAGATATCCAGTATTGTTATAAGGATTATTGATAGCCGTTCGAAGCTCTTCTTCAACTATCTTGTCCACCTCAGCCTGGAATTCCATATCGAGACTAAGGATAAGGTCCTTCCCTCTTTGACCTTCGACAACTACTTCAGAATTGATCACATTTCCATTTGTATCTGTTGTATACTGAACTTTTTCTTTTCTTCCTCTAAGTACATGCTCATATTGTTCTTCCAAACCGCTTGTTCCTACGCGGTCGTTCCATGTATAACCATTGGATAAATAAAAATCACTATTCTCACGTGGTATCCCTTCGTCAGATGAAGTTAGTTTTCCGAAGAAAGAACCTAACGTTCCTTCATAGAGCCTTTCTCTGTCCCAATCAATAACCGCATCAATCCCGGACAAATCATGTAAATGTTCTGACACTTTTGCATATTCCTCATCTGTTAAGCCTTCATTGACTACCACATGTGGAGATAATTCGTAGGCTGCATCCAGTTCTTTCTTAATCGCAATAACATTCTTTACTTCTGATGTCCAATCAATTTCGTCTAAGTGTTTTTGCGTAATAGCGTCAAGTTCAGCTTGATACTGCTCACCAGTATCAAGACTTTCTCTTTCTTCATCTGATAGAAGATCAATAACTTCGTCTCTATTTTTTATATACCAGTATTCTTTTTTATCTCGTTCTCGAACAGCGTCATCCAGTTCTTCTTCATCTTTTATAATTGTAATATATTTCGCTAACTCTTCAGCTAGTTTAAGTCGTGCTTCAGCTGATTCACCATTTTTCGGAGGTGTATAGGTGATTGACTTGACTGCTTTATTATCTAAAATCAAATCAAAATCACTGTCATACATTTTACCTCTTGGTACTGATTTTTCCGAAGGTGTGTTCTCTGTTTGATTAATCTGCCGTTGTGCTTCCTCCCCATTAAGTATCTGCACAACACCTAGTTGAACAATCAACAGGGAAAAGATAAGAAAGACACTTAAAAACAATATATTTAATCGAAAAGGCAGTTGCGCTTTGTTCTTTTTTGATTTCTTCTTTTTTTTAAAATCCGGATGCTGGTTCATCCTCATTCCCCCTAATGACAAACATCCCGTATATTATAACATGTTATCCCTTCCTTTACTATCTATTTAACAGTTAAAAGTGAGACAGGTCTCGCCCATTTAACTTAACTAAAATATATGAGCGCCTTACGTACGGTTAACGTCGTGATAAATGGATGAATCTGTTTTGCGCACAAAATAATAAGCAAATAAGTTACCTCCACCAATCGTCAATAAAAGAATCGGAATCATAACTTTTGGATCAACAAGGGTAACACCGACAATAAAGATCAATATCGCAGAGACCCTGCCAACATTTACAAATAGCTCTCTTATAATGATGTATTCTATCCTTAGGTCTCTTGCTCCTCTTGCCTTACCAATGATATCGTACGTTAATGATATGAAGGGAACATTATAGAGTGGATACGCAATCCCTACAATGACTCCATAAACAAGTAACATCCAATAACCAGTCTGAAAAACAAATAAACCAACAGCTACATATAATAAAAACCCACCAAGTAAAATCGCATGTTTTCGATATTCCACTTTTAACATTTTCGTTACCAGATAATAACTAATAAATGAACATAGAGAGAGAGTCAAATTGAAACCGCCTAATGCAAACTCACTATTCGTTGCAATATATACCCAAATAGCTACAACAAATATAAATAAACCTTCTCTTAATCCTTGAAAAATATGTGCATATAAAATATTGCGCCAGTTTCGATTGGATTTTCTCTCCAATGCAACATGTTTAAAAAAGAATTTTCCGGTTGCTTTTCGTTTCTTTAGAAAAAACGAGCATACTACTGCAATTACAAATAAAAAAAAGGATATAAAAAAAATCAAACTATATCCTTGGAAATTATCCATCCTTGTGATTATATAACCCGCTGAGATCGGACCGATCATTCCACCTAATGATTGTAACGTACCTAAAATTCCGTTAAAAAAATCCCTTGTCTCAGGTTCTGTAACTTCGAAGGTTAACACATTAAATGCTAACCAGTAAAAACCATAACCTATCCCTAGGATCGCACCTAATAAATAAGGAAAACGTGAAGCATTATCACCCGCTAACAATACAGTTACATAAAAAATGGATAAAAAAATTACCCCTGTTCTTATAATAATGGTTCTATCTACTTTCTTTGCAAACTTTCCAGCAACAACGAAAGATATTGGTTGCAGGATATAAACAAACAAATTATATATAGCTATATCAATATAATCCCCAGATTGTTTCCATAAAAAGATATTAACAAAAGTATTGGATAAAAAAGTTGCTATTGCGTATAAGCCGCCTATTGTTAATAATAACTTTAAATCTTTACTATTCGGCATTGCTTTTTTTGTTCTTTTCACGGTTTCGCTCATCATTTACACCTCACTACAATCTAACCTTTATTTTGGTCTAGAAAGTAGCAGATATACATTTAATCAACTGAAGAAATTTTATCAACTATATTTACTCGAAAAAAAGGTGTAAGTAACGGTTCAACCAAAAGAAATTAAAGGAAAAAAAGCGATTAATGAAGTCACAAGATTTCTGACATTGAAAATTGCTACAAATAAAGGGACTATGGTATTAAACCATAGCCCCTACGTGTTTTATTTTATTATTTCGCTTCATTATATAAACTAGCTACTTTATCCCAATCCACTACATTCCAAAATGCAGCAATATAGTCAGGACGTCTGTTTTGATATTTGAGATAGTATGCATGCTCCCAAACATCTAAGCCTAAAATAGGTGTTTTACCTTCAGAAATAGGAGTATCTTGGTTAGGTGTACTAGTAATTTCAAGCTTACCATTGTTTACAACTAGCCATGCCCAACCTGAACCAAAACGGCCAGCACCAGCTGCAGCAAATTCTTCTTTAAACTTGTCAAAGCTTCCAAATGTAGAATTAATCGCATCTGCTAATTCCCCTGTTGGCTCACCGCCACCATTTGGTGAAAGCAATGTCCAGAACAAACTGTGGTTAGCATGTCCACCACCATTGTTTCTTACCGCAGTACGGATTTTTTCTGGTACAGCATCAAGATTTGCTAAGATCTCTTCGATAGATTTGTTTGCTAAATCATCATGACCTTCTAGCGCAGCGTTTAATTTGGTTACATAAGTATTGTGGTGTTTTGTGTGATGAATGTTCATTGTCTCCTTATCAATATGAGGTTCTAATGCATCATATCCATAAGGTAAATCTGGTAAAGTAAAGTTTGCCATTTTTCATTCCTCCTATTTTTTTAATTAGAAAGTATAAAAATCCTTCTACGACAAATGGTATCAAAACAATAAAATAAAAAGCAAATATTTAGCATTTAAATTGGAAATGTTGACCATAGACCATTTCAAGAAATATTAGATAGATGATATTTGGTACGTTCTTAGTTTTTCATTAAGTCGGATTTTATGATTTTTACATACAAAAAAACAAGCTTTTATTTAGCTTGTTGAAATGGTGGCTCGGGACGGAATCGAACCGCCGACACACGGATTTTCAGTCCGTTGCTCTACCGACTGAGCTACCGAGCCAAACGATATGTTGTTTATCTATGAATATTATGTATGGCGGAGGAGGAGGGATTCGAACCCCCGCGGGCCGTGAAGCCCCTGGCGGTTTTCAAGACCGCTCCCTTCAGCCGGACTTGGGTACTCCTCCGCGATTGAGAAAATGGTGGACCCTGCAGGATTCGAACCTGCGACCGATCGGTTATGAGCCGATAGCTCTAACCAACTGAGCTAAGGGTCCTCTTATTCTTAAAATATGGGGCGACCGGTGGGGATCGAACCCACGTATGTCGGAACCACAATCCGATGTGTTAACCACTTCACCACGATCGCCATCGTTACTTTAAATAGCGGCGGAGGGAATCGAACCCCCGACCTCACGGGTATGAACCGTACGCTCTAGCCAGCTGAGCTACACCGCCATATTGGCTCCACAGGTAGGATTCGAACCTACGACCGATCGGTTAACAGCCGATAGCTCTACCACTGAGCTACTGTGGAATAAAATTATGTAATCACTGAAGCGACATTTAATAATTTATCACAGCTAGATATATTCGTCAATAGTTTTTTCTGTTTTTTTTATAAAAACTTCTCAAATCTATGTTTCACCGTAAAAATATAGGGGAAGCAGCCATACTGGCTACTCCCAACTATATCTTATTTAATGTTTTTGTCTTTCTCCTAATACTTCATCTGCTATATTGACAGCATGATCACCGATACGCTCTAGGTTACTGATAATGTCAGCAAATACAATACCAGCCGCTCCAGTACATGCTCCTTCATTAAGTCGAATAATATGTTTTTTGCGATATTTTCTTTCCATTTTATCTATTTCATTTTCTTTCTGCACAACATTTAATGCTGCTTCTCTATCCATATTTTCTAATGATGTGACAGCCTCTTCCACTGTACTGATCGTTAAATCAAACATTTCGTTAAGATCAATCATGCCTTGTTCTGTAATATCTACTTTATTAGAAATTCTGTAATTAACTAATTCAATAATGTTTTCATAATGATCGCCAATTCGTTCTATATCACGTACGGAATTAATCAGTGCTGAATGATTATTACGTTCTACATCTGAAAAATTCGTGCCCGATAATTCTACTAGATAAGACGTTATTTCACGATCTAGATTATTTAGTGCTCCTTCTAATTGTAAAGCCATTTCCGAATTTTTCTGACTGTTACTGTTTAGGAACATGCTTGTTTCTTCAAGCCCCTTAATGGCATATTTACCCATATGAATCACTTCCAGCTTCGCCTGATCTAAAGCAACTGATGGTGATTGGTTAATAAATATTGGATCTAAATGCTGTGGCTTATATTTTACAGCAGTATCTTCACCAGGGATAATCTTAGTTACCAACAATGCTAATAACCCAATAAATGGGAATTGAATAATTGTATTACTAAAGTTAAAAATACCATGCGCAAATGCTATGGTCATCGCTGGATTCAACTCTAACCATGCCTGAAGATTACTGATAAAGATAGTATATAACGGTAGCACAGTAACTACTATTATCGTTCCGATCAAATTAAAGATTACATGGGTTAATGCTGCACGGCGAGCTGCAATTGTTGCACCAATAGATGCGATAACTGCCGTAATGGTGGTACCCAGGTTATCTCCAAATAATACAGGTAATGCCGCCTTCAGTTCAATAGCCCCTTCTGTCATCAAGCTTTGCAAGATACCAATTGTTGCACTTGAACTTTGGACAATTACCGTGAACACTGTACCTATAACCACACCTAGGATTGGTGTTTCTGACATACTTACAGTTAAGTCATGAAACATTTGTATATCTCTTAACGGCTTAAGTCCGGACCCCATGAGATCAAGTCCAAAGAATAATGAACCAAATCCGAAGATTGTTAAACCAATATTAGACAATTTATTATTTTTTAAGAAAAATAACATAAGTGCACCAACTGCAAGGATTGGTAACGCATATTCTTTAATTTCAATTCCAATAATGAATGCAGTCATCGTTGTACCAATATTTGCCCCCATAATAACACCGATAGACTGTCTTAACGTCATAAATCCTGCATTTACTAAGCCTACCGTTAGTACCGTTGTTCCAGTACTTGTTTGCAAAAGAACTGTCACAAAGATACCTGCAAGTACACCCATGAATGGATTACTTGTAGTCTTGTCCAAAATTTCCTGCAAACGATCGCCGGCAGTTTTTTGAAGTCCTTCCCCCATGTACTTAATACCAAGAAGAAATATCCCCAAACCACCGATAAACTCAAAAATCATAGCTTGTACATTTACATCCAACAGTGTTCATCCCTTCTCACAAATCTTTGTCTGTCTTTAGTATGACCAATGTGTCGAAAGTATTGCCTTTTTCCGTTTATTTTCTATATCTACTGCTCCAACGACAAAATTAGACAAAACCTCCTATGCACACCACCTCATTATTAATTATTTATTGAGGGTTTGTAAAGGAATTTTTTTAAAATTTACAAAACCTTAACAAACAATTTCATTATAACAACATTCGAACATAATAATAGTCCTTTTGACAAAATTTTTAATCTTTTTGTGGAGAAGTTTGTTTTTCAATAAATGGTAATGCATTTACATCAATTATGCCTATTCAAATTGGCTCACTTCCACTTAGAATATACAAAACGCGAACCTAGATACTTACTAGACAGAAACGTTATAAATAAGAAAAGCGCAGAGCGCCCGATTAGAAACGTAGCGACTGGAACGAATTAACTGAGATAAAGGAATCACGGTGAGTTTACGAACCGATGATGACTTATCGTAGGGCAATTCGTGAAGTCGCCTAGTTTCTGGGCGCTCTGCGCTAGACATCTGCGCAAAATTTATACTTTCATATCTAATAAGAAAAACTGAGCAAAACGCTCAGTTCGTTATAACTAATTTACCATTTCTCTAGCATCCATTATGAAATTCTTGAACAGACTAGCCACCGCTCAAGCTGTCCACTTCCCTTTCCACGGGGTTTGACCGCAGGCATGGCGCTGATTTTATACTTTCTTTCCATATAGCCTGCTTTTACTCAGCAGACTGTTCTATTTTCTTTTTATCCTTTACCAGTATCCTTGTTCCGTCTACATCTACGATTTCAACTTCAGTATCTTTAGTGATCCATTTTCCTTCCGTAATTGCGCTGTATTCCTTTTCTCGAATTAGTACTGTTCCTATCGGTCTCATATCTGTCGTTGTTATTCCCGTTTCACCCACTAATTCTTTATAGGATTGATTAATACTTGAATAACCTGCTTCATCGGTCAATTGATCAAACAATGTAATTTTGGTCCACATCTGACGTTTCTTAAAAACCTTTAAAAAGCCTAATGAACTGATTGCCCCAATAAATACACCAATAACCGCATATAAGCCAGCAGACATGTTTGGAGCGGTAAATCCAACGGATACAATCATACAAACAAGGCCAATTACTGCTAGGGTACCATCATTGATAACCTTACCATCAATTACCATCAGCATTAATCCAAAGAAATAAATAATGATCATAATAAAAAACATACCGGGGTCTAAAAATGAAGCAAAATAAATAGTGATAAATCCTAAACCTAAAACACTGAAAATACCTTTTGCATTGACGAGTAGTTCACCAATGAGAAATAGTGTTGCTAAAGCAACGATGACAAAACTCATCCAATCTGCAGTTATTGTAAACATTTGCTCACCTCAAATCAGGTTTTTTCTATCTATCATAACATACGAAAAAAAATGTTCATTAGTTTCAATTTATTATTTTTTCATAAAGAATAAGGTTTGATACTTCTCTTTTCTTATTTTAACCTTTATAATGGACAATGGTAATAAATTTCTGCCACTGATGATAGTTAATTTAATAAATGCTAACAGTGATTTACCATTTTATATGAATGAATTTTTTGGGAAACTGAATTAAAGGAGCGATTTTATTTATGGCTTTAATACATCGGAAAGATACACGACCTGTAAAAGTGGGAAATGTGATGGTTGGTGGAAAAGATGAAGTTGTCATTCAATCCATGACAACAACCAAAACACACGATGTCGAAGCAACGGTTAAAGAAATTGAACGGCTTGAAGAAGCTGGCTGTCAAATTGTGCGTGTAGCTTGTCCAGACGAGCGTGCTGCCAATGCAATTCCTGAAATAAAAAAAAGAATCAACATTCCACTAGTAGTTGATATTCACTTTAATTATAAACTTGCGCTAAAAGCAATTGAAGGTGGCGCAGACAAAATTCGTATTAACCCTGGTAACATTGGAAAAAGAGATAAAGTGGAAGCAGTGGTAAATGCTGCTAAAGAGAAAGGCATTCCAATTCGAATCGGAGTAAACGCAGGTTCTCTTGAGCGCCACATCTTAGAAAAGTACGGTTATCCTACCGCTGATGGTATGGTTGAAAGTGCGCTTCATCATATTAAAATTCTAGAGGACTTGGACTTTCATGATATTGTTGTGTCCTTAAAGGCTTCAGATGTTAAATTAGCAATTGAAGCGTATGAAAAAGCAGCAGAAGTTATTCCATATCCGTTACATTTAGGGATTACAGAATCTGGTACTCTTTTCGCAGGAAGTATCAAAAGCGCAGCTGGTATGGGGGCCATTCTAAGTAAAGGGATCGGGAGCACTATGCGTATTTCATTAAGTGCGGATCCTGTAGAAGAAGTTAAAGTTGCTAAAGAGTTACTAAAATCATTTGGCTTAGCATCTAATGCAGCAACATTAATTTCTTGCCCTACCTGTGGACGTATTGAAATTGATCTAATTAAGATTGCCAATGAGGTTGAGGAATATATTTCAACTATTAAAGCACCTATCAAAGTTGCAGTGCTGGGATGTGCTGTAAATGGTCCGGGAGAAGCTCGTGAGGCCGATATTGGTATCGCAGGTGCTCGTGGAGAAGGTTTATTATTCCGTCACGGTGAAATTATTCGAAAAGTTCCAGAAGAAACTATGGTAGAAGAACTAAAAGTAGAAGTCGATAAAATTGCTGAGGAATATATCCAAAAACAAAAAGAAGAAGTACAAGAAATATAATGAATAAACAAAAGGCAAGCCGTACACGGCTTGCCTTTGTTATTTATAGTGGTATAAATATCAGCGAAATTAATATAGATACTATCGCTGTTACAATAGCTGCATTACCTAGCGTATTGGCACCTTGTTGTCTGGAAATAAATCCTAAAACAATGCCACCAATTGCCAGTATCAGCGGCCAAACGAAAAAGGAAGCTAATGCTAAAACTAAACCAGCCCAACCCCATGCAGTGTTAACATCTGATTGCATTTCTGTTTCTTGCTCTTCAGATTCTGCAGGGCGATTAAATTCATTAGCTGATAACTCAGCAGAAGTTTCTGCTTCCCTTTTATACGCCTCATCGACTGAATACAACTCATCTGTAGCTACAAATTGTTTAGATTGAGGTGCTTCATCAATACGTCCGTTATCGATTTTAGGAGCATTCTCAACTTGTTGGTCATTCTGATGCTCTGGCATACTATAAACCCTCCCTTTCTTTTAGAGGTACATTTTTAGTATGCCTTATTTCTTTATGCTGTTACGTGGTAAATTCTACTTTCCATTACGGTGCATATGCAACAAATTCTTTATATTTTTGAGCATTCTTTTGGATACGTGAAGCATATTCACTATTGGCATGACCATTTTTTAGCTTATATTGCTCTAAGCCTGCCATTCCACGATGGTAGGCTGTCAAAGTTTCATCCCAATTGTCATATTGATCATATAAATAATCAATATAAACTAAAGATAATTTTATCGAATAGTACGGATCAAATAAAAGTTCATCTTCATAAGGCATATCGGCCATATCCGCTATCCATGGTGCAGTGTTTTTCATAAACTGGGCCATACCGTATGCATGCCCATATTTTGTTTCTGGACCAACTAAATCAGGATCAAAACTGTTACCTGTTTCAATTTTTAGCAGTTCATAAACAATAAATGGATCGATACCGTATGTGTCTGCTTCTTTCACTAAATAGATCGCCCATGGTCTTAGAAATTTCCCTTCACTTTCCTCCACCATAACCTCTGCTATATCGAAATATTTCGGCCATGTTTCATGTGTCATTTCAACTTCTTTTTGATTAGCTTGGGTTAAAATATATTGAGCTTGTGATTCCATATTTTGCACCTCTTGCTCCAATTCAACCTTATCTTTCTTTAGTGCTTGCATTTCTGATTTATATGAATTTACTTGATAATAGCTCCAACCTATAAGCACCAAAGTAAATACAATGCTAATCCATTGTATCTTTTTTGACATGTAAAAATACACTCCTTTGCTTTCCAAGCATTAGTCGATATTGTAGTTTTAATCTACAGCGCTATATATTAGCGAAAAATGTCGATTAATGCAAATGATTTACACTCTATTCTTATTACCCATATGCACAAAAAATAAACATTATTGCATAAAATATTGAAACGATAATAAAGGAGTTTTTAATATGAACGGTTTAACCAAACAAATTATGCTTAGTAAAATGAGGAAAATCAGTGCAAAAGAAATAACAAGTTATGCTAAGAAATATCATATTGCTATCACAGAAGACCAAGCAAAATTAATTTCGGATCATTTAAAAAGAAGTAATTATGATCCAACAAATCCCGAAGATCGAGCACAAATGCTAAGGAAACTTGCGCAAATCACAGATATAAAAACAGCTAAGGCTTGCCAGCAACTATTTCATAAATTAATTAAAGAATATGGAGTAGAAGATTATTTCAAATAAAGTTGACACTGATCAGTACGTTAGCGTTTGTTATTGCTGATATATCTTCCTTGTGTTACTTAAACTTAAACTAGGGCTTACAGAGGGTATCGTGAAAAATCACTAGAAAACAGGACTTAAAGTTCATCAAAAAACTCTGCCATTTTTCATTTAACTGGCAGAGTTTTTAAGCTATACATTTTAGCAATATATTACTGTATTACTGGTTCACAATATGTTCTTTTAAATCTGTAACAAAAGATCCATTTTTTAGCATTTCGATCTCAAATTTATATGGAGGTTTTTTATTTTTCTTATCTTCTCCAACGTAAGGAGTTTCCAAAATCTTCGGCAATTCTGTTAACTGGTCGTGATGGACAATGTTATGAATCGTCTCAAAACCGATATGTCCAAATCCGATATTTTCATGACGGTCTTTTCCTGCGCCTTGAACATTTTTACTGTCATTAATATGGACAACTTTTAATCGATCAAGACCGATTATTTTGTCAAAATCATTTAAAACCCCGTCAAAATCATCTACGATTGGGTATCCTGCGTCATGGATATGACAAGTATCCATGCAGATGGAAAGTTTTTCGTTATGTGTTACACCATCGATAATTTTAGCTAATTCATCAAAACTTCGACCAATTTCTGAACCTTTACCAGCCATTGTTTCCAATGCAATTTGGACATCTTGTTTAGGATCCAGTACTTCATTTAATCCTTCAATAATTTTAGCTATTCCTGTATCAACACCCTCACCAACATGTGCACCTGGATGTAACACAATTTGCTTAGCACCGATCGCTTCTGTACGATCAATCTCACTTTTTAAAAAGGATACGCCTAGTTCAAATGTTTCTTTCTTTTTTGCATTTCCAATATTGATAATATATGGGGCATGGACGACAACATCCGCAATACCATTATCTTCCATATGCTGACGACCTGCCTCAATATTTAATTCTTCTATCGGTTTTCTTCTAGTATTTTGGGGAGCTCCTGTATAAATCATAAAAGCTGTTGAACCGTATGATGCTGCTTCTTCACTTGAACCTAATAGCATTTTCTTTCGACTCATTGATACGTGTGATCCAATTTTTAACATAATTCCTCTCACCTTTTCTATTTTTTCTTAAATTGACTTCTTTCTATTTTCTTTTTTACTCTCTGCTGTTGTTTTTTCATTTTTTTCTTATAGCCTGGTTTCACTTTTTTTGGTTTTTTTGTTTGCTGCCAAGCTTTTTTCTCAATATCACTTTCTTGCCTTTCGCGCTTTTGCCTGACATTCCATGCTTTAGCTTCACGCCATTCCCCTTTTACGACATCATAAAAGGTAAAAGTTAATCCTTTTTTCTCTAACTTCTTAATAAGCGCTATATGTTCTTCATGATAAAGATTTATCGCTGTTCCTTCCATTCCTGCACGTGCGGTTCTGCCAACCCGATGTAAATAAAATGATTCTTCTTTTGGTAATTCCGCATTAATCACATGACTAACACCCTTAATATCAATACCACGTGCCGCAAGATCAGTAGCGACAATATATTGATACTTCAACTGCTGAATTTCCTTAAGGACTCGTTTTCGTTCCCGTTGATTAAGCCCGCCATGAATTAGTCCAACCTCTAACCCTTTAGCTTGTAATTGCTCCGCTAATTGATTGGCTTTTTCTTTACCATTGGTGAAAATAATTGCTAAATATGGTTGAATTACCTTGGAAATATCAAAAATGACATCAGCTTGTTCGCGGTGTCTAAGATCAATTAAACGATGCTCAAGCTTTTCAGGAGCTAAGCGATCATCAATGTTGACATAAAGGGGTGCATGCAAGTATTTCTTAAGAAATGGCTGTAATTTCTCTGGAATTGTCGCTGAAAACACCATCACTTGAATATCAGAATCTGCATTGGTTAGAATTCGGTCAATTTCTTCAATAAGTCCTAGTTCTAACATTAAATCCGTTTCATCGATCACAAAGGAACGTGCGGAATAAATATCTAATACACCTTCTTGTATCAAATCTAAAATACGTCCTGGTGTACCTACGACGATATGTGGCGGTTGTTTCATTTTTTCAACCATTCTTTTTTTGTCCGTTCCACCGATAATTAACTTTGCGCGCCAAACATCCTCATTCCCAGAAAATTGCATAATTTTCTTCACTTCATCATATATTTGGATAGCAAGTTCTCTTGTTGGTGCAGTTAAAACAATTTGGGTTTCGGATTGATTGATATCAATTTTATTCAACAATGGGATGAGAAAGGCATGAGTTTTTCCTGATCCAGTTTCTGATTGTCCAATAATGTCTTTTCCTTTTAAAGCCTCTGGGATGACTTTGGCTTGAATTGCAGTTGGCTCATAAAATCCAAGCTTACCAATCACTTCATTCATCCAATCATTCAATGCATATTGTTTAAATAAATGCTTTTCCATGTTATTCTCCTTCTAGTTAACAAATATCTTTGTCAATTGTAGCAAATACCTTTATAATATAAGTATTGGACAAATTCAAGTCCGCTATTAAACATTTTACTTGATCTCTAGTAGAAAGTACAGAGGGGGAACCAGAATGGAAGTAATTAAGATTGCTCCTAGAGGATATTGCTATGGAGTTGTTGATGCAATGGTAATTGCTCAAAATGCAGTGAAGGATCCCAATCTACCTCGCCCTATTTATATACTTGGTATGATTGTTCATAATTCGCATGTAACTAACGCCTTCCAAGAACAAGGTGTTTACACATTAGATGGAAAAAATCGCGGAGAGTTGTTGGAGGAAATTGAAGATGGGACAGTTATTTTCACAGCTCACGGTGTATCGCCAGAAGTGAAGAAACGTGCAGAAGAAAAAGGGTTGACTGTTCTTGACGCAACATGCCCGGATGTTACAAGAACACATGATTTGATTCGTGAGAAAGTTAAAAACAATTACGAAATTGTCTATATTGGTAAGAAAGGCCATCCAGAACCTGAGGGTGCAGTAGGTGTAGCACCGGATCATGTTCATTTAATACAAAATCAAGAAGATGTTGAAAATCTTCATATTAATGCTGAAAAAATCTTAGTAACCAATCAAACAACCATGAGTCAATGGGATGTATATGATGTAATGCTTAAAGTTCAAGAGAAATATCCGCAAACGGAGCTGGAGCAAGAAATCTGTATGGCAACCCAGGTTCGTCAAGAAGCAGTAGCGGAACAAGCGAAAGATGCCGATTTAACTTTAGTTGTGGGAGATCCACGCAGTAATAACTCCAATCGTTTAGCACAAGTTTCCATGGAGAAAGCTGGTACTCAAGCATATCGCATTGCTGATGTTTCTGAAATTCAATATGAATGGTTAGAAGGTGTTTCAAAAGTTGCCGTCACTGCTGGTGCATCAACACCGACACCAATTGCAAAAGAAGTTATCAAATTCATCGAACTTTATGACCCGAATAACCCCGAAACATGGGATCGCACGTCAAAAGTAAAGAAAGATAAAATTTTACCAAAAGTAAAAGCCAAAAAATAAGAAGCAGACACCTTTCCGGTGCCTGCTTCTTATTTGATCAGAAAATCTCTCCTCCACATCAAACATAAACTGCGAAGTAACGAGGATAAGGATTTGCTCTCTTCCTGTACTGCATTTTGATGAGTTCTTACATGCGCTCCGGCAAGATACTTCGCTTTCCTGCGGGGTCTTCGGCTCGCGCTGTTCCCGTAGGAGTCTACGTATCTTGCCTCCGCTTTGCGTAATGTTCTGACTATTGAAAGAAGTAACACACGGGTACTGGTTCCCGAGTATTTCCTCTTATATAAGGTAGAATTATTTACACAGCGTAGGCAGAATACGGAGACTCCTGTGGGACAGCGAGAGCTGAAGATCCACTTGGTGAAGTGCCTTTCTTCACCAAGTTAGCTGAAGCCGAGCCCACGGAAAGCGCAGTATTCTGCCGGAGCGTATGTGAGCACTCATCATCAATCAGAATGGAAGATGATCACACTCCACAAATTTTCATTACTTCGCAGTTTATATCTACAATCATTCAAGCGCAATTCATTTGGCTTATTGGTAACGAAATGGATCGGTTGATAAGGTTGAGATCTCTACTTCGATTTTTTCTGGTAATGCATCAAGGTTTGCTAAGAAATAATCTTTTACCCCTTCTTTCATTACTTCCTCGACATGGTGACCTGGATCAATCAAGCAAATCCCTGCTTCCTCTGCATCTTGTGCTTCATGAAAGGTTAAATCACCCGTTATATATAGATCAGCACCAGCATGGCGTGCAACATCGATATAACCTTTACCACTACCTCCAAGTACAGCAACCTTCTTTATCCATTTATCTTGATCGCCAACATAACGCAATGTTGGAATATTTAAGTTACGTTTAACTAATTCCGCATATTCTGATAATTTCATCGGCTTAGCTAGCTTACCGATTCTGCCTAACCCTTCCTTATTACCTTTATTAGCAAGTGGTACTAGGTCATACGCCATTTCTTCATATGGATGTGCTTTCTCTGCAGCTTGCAAGACAGAAGACAACTGTGATTTCTTTATAATGGTTTCTACTTTATACTCATCTACTTCCTCTATTTTACCTTGTGTACCAAGGAATGGATTAGTCCCTTCTAACGGTTGGAAAGCACCTGTTCCTACCGCTCTGAAAGTGCAATGGCTATAGTTACCGATGTGTCCTGCTCCAGCATCCCCTATTTTCTCGACCACATCATCTAAGTGTGATTGCGGAACATAGACAATAAATTTCAACAGTTGGTCTTCTATGGTTGGTACTAAAACCTTTGTGTTGATTAGTTCTAACCTTTGCGCCAGCAGGTCGTTTACACCCCCACTGACTACATCTAGATTAGTATGGGCTGCATAGACGGCGATATTGTGCTGAATTAACTTTTTCACCACTCTGCCTTTAGGATCTTGAAAATCAATTTGCTTTAAACCTTTGAATAATAGTGGATGGTGCGCGATAATAAAATCAACATTTTTCTCAATCGCTTCATCTACGACAGCGTCTATCACATCTAACGTGATCATTATTTTCTTCACTTTTTGGCCCTTTGCTCCTACTTGAAGGCCTACATTATCCCAAGACTCTGCATATTGCTTAGGCACCCACTTCTCGAATAAGTGGATTACATCTTTAACGGTTGTCATCTTCTATTACCTCCTCAATCCATTCGATCTCTGCTTCTAGCTTCCTAATTTTTTCAATAGGCAAGTTTGCTGCTTGTTTCATCTGAGTGATTAGCTTGATACGTTTTTCTTTTTCATGGCACCATTTTTTTAAAAAAACTTCACTTTTTTCTTGTAAAAGGTATGGACCAAATAATAGTTCTTGTTCAGAAAGTTCTGAGGACTTATTTTGATAATCACTGACTATAACCTCGTAAATATATCCATCCTCTGTAATAATTTCTTCTGCAACAATCTGATATTGATGATCAATTAACCACTTGCGAACAATTTGAGCGTCTATATTAGGTTGTAGAATTAATCGGGAGACACCAGATAATTTTGTCTTACCTTCTTCCAATATCGTTCGAATTAGTTTCCCTCCCATACCAGCAATGGTAATTTGGTTCACTTCTTTTTCCTTAATCACTTCCAAGCCATTCCCTTTTCGTACTTCAATTCGGTCAGCTAGTCCATATTCTCCAACGGTTTGCTTTGCTCTTTCAAACGGACCTTGGTTAACTTCACCAGCAATGGCTGTTGCATGTTCGTACCGTGAACAAACATAGCATGGTAGATAAGCATGGTCAGAACCAATATCAGCAAAATGAATTGGATCCTGCAAGTATTCGGCTAGTTGTTCTAGTCTTTTAGATAACATATTTTTTGTCCTTTCTTAACTATATTGAAAGATGAAAAAAGCCTTCTGTAGACACAGAAAGCTTTTGCAAATTTATTCTTGTCCCTCAGCAAGCCATTCAGCTAACACTGCGGCTTCTTCGTTCGTTACTAAACCACCTGGCATATTACCATTCTCGGAACCGTTGATAATGATACTTTCAATTTCTTCAACACTCAATCTCTCATGAACATCATTAAGCGATGGACCACTTCCACCTTCTAAGTCACCACCGTGACATCCAATACAGCTCTGTATTAGTGCTTCTGGATCTGCTTCTGTTGTTTCACCTTCACCATCTCCACCTGTTGCAATTCTTTCTTGTTCGTTGAGACCAACTACGGATAAAATGATCATCGCTAAAATCCCAAGAACAGCAATAAGTGCAAAAGGTATAATTGGATTTTTCTTCATTGTTTTTTCCTCCTTCAATGAAACGTCAAGTTGGGTTTTACGTACCAACAATTTTTTCTACTATGTATAAATGGAAAACCATCTTTATTTTACTTTAAAAAAGACAAATAGAAAAGTGATACTCATTAAAATTCATGAAAATGTCTAAAAATAATTAAAACCAAGCATAATGATCAGAATAATTAAAATAAAAACACCTGCCACTTGTAAGAAAAATTGCTTTTTTAATTTACCAAAAGTAATCCAAGAAATACTATTAATAAAAATCCACAAATAGGTGATCCACCCTAATTTAATATGGTCATTCATCCATAATACAGTAGCAAATAAAAACACTACAAAAAATATCATAATAGCAAAAGAATTTTGTAATCCACTATGCCGCGAAAAAATCTTCATCATCGCGAACGCGATACAGAGTGTGAGAACGATACCAATTATTTGTACCAAAAGATTATCGGTAAATTGAAAAATGAAAAATGGCAATAATATCAGTAAGGTGTCCAAAAAATAAAACAGTAAATAATAAGGTGTTTGTTTCGTTTCTTTATTTCTCTCTGATAGCCCTTCACCTTCCGTATAAAGAGCTAGCAAAAAATCACAATACTGATTGGGTAACAATTGATGTGTTTTCCAGTAATTAATTTCGTTAATAATTGTTTGCTTACGTTCTTCTTCCATTAATACCATCTCCAAGTCAGAACCACTTTAACCATTATATCGGATAATTAGATGAAACATTGATAGTCTACGCGAAAATTTAAAATGAACTATCTTCTGTGAAAGAAGATAGTTCATTAATCACACTTAAAGATTTATTCCAAGAAATCTTTTAAACGTTTGCTGCGACTTGGATGACGTAATTTTCGTAATGCCTTTGCTTCAATTTGGCGAATTCTTTCACGAGTCACGCCAAATACCTTACCGACTTCTTCTAATGTTCTTGTTCTGCCATCATCTAAACCAAAACGCAATCGAAGCACATTCTCTTCACGATCTGTTAGTGTATCTAAGACATCTTCTAATTGTTCTTTTAATAACTCATATGCTGCATGATCTGACGGTGATGTAGCTTCTTGGTCCTCGATAAAGTCTCCAAGGTGTGAGTCATCTTCTTCACCGATCGGTGTTTCCAAGGATACAGGCTCTTGAGCAATCTTTAAAATTTCTCTTACCTTGTCAGGTGTTAAATCCATATCCTTCGCAATTTCCTCTGGTGTTGGTTCTCTTCCCAGATCCTGTAGTAATTGACGTTGAACACGAATCAGTTTATTGATTGTTTCTACCATATGAACAGGAATTCTGATCGTTCTCGCCTGGTCGGCAATTGCTCTTGTAATAGCTTGGCGAATCCACCAGGTTGCATAGGTACTGAACTTAAATCCTTTACGAAAATCGAATTTTTCTACTGCTTTTATAAGGCCCATGTTACCTTCTTGAATAAGGTCTAAAAACAGCATACCGCGCCCCACATAACGTTTGGCGATACTAACAACTAAACGAAGGTTTGCTTCCGCTAACCTTTTTTTAGCGTATTCGTCACCTTCTTCGATTTTCTTTGCAAGATCAATTTCTTCCGAGGCAGATAATAAATCAACTCGACCAATTTCTTTTAAATACATACGAACTGGATCGTTAATTTTAATTCCTAACGGTACACTTAAATCATTTAGGTCAAATTCTTCCTCTTTTGACAGCTGCTGCATGGTAGGATCTTCATCTGAATCTCCTATCACTTCAACACCTTGTTCATTCAGGTACTCATAGAATTCATCCATTTGGTCAGATTCTAAGTCAAAATTTGATAATCTTTCTGCTACTTCCTCATATGCTAATACACCACGTTTTTTACCTAATTCCAATAATTGGTCTTTGGCCTGCTCAACTGTTAATTCAGCTTCTTTTGAACGTGACGGCTTGTTTTCTGCCATGAGTGCCCCTCCTTCCAAAACTAACTCCAATTTTTCGATTGTTGTTTTATCTTTATAATCTCCATTGCTACTTTAGCTGCTTCTTTTGGATCTGTTTTCTCTAACTGTTTCATTTGTTGTTGTAGTTGTTTAATTTTCTCACTGTCTGTCTGTTCTGATTGAATAAGATGGATATAATCTTGCAGCTCCTTCTCTGATATTTCCCAAGAATAATCCATCATTGATAACTCAACAACTGTTTGTTGAAGATTTGCATCTTCCAGATATGTTAAGAAATGACTGGGATCAGGTGGATTCCCTTCCTCATAATATCCGTACAAATGGGTTACAATAATTTGATGTTGCTCTAAATTGAACTTAGATCCAATTGTTTCTCTGACTTTTTCTGCAATGTGAGTATTTTGTAACATGAATGCGATCAATCGACGTTCTGCATTTTGATATGCTGGCGGTAAAACATTTAACTGTTTCGGTGTATATTTCTGTTGATTTCCACCATTAGTATTACCAAACCTAGCATGGTTATCATCATTTTTTTTGATATTTCGCATTTGAGACATTAATTCTTGTGATAAAGCATCATAAGAGAGATTAAACTCTTCTGCTAATTCTCGTATATAATGATCTCGTTCAATAGAACTATCTAACTGTGCAATTTCCCCTATTACTCTTTCTACATATTGCAGTCGATCTCCTTCAAGTTTTAAATTAAAATTCTTTTTTAAATATTTCATGAAGAAGACCATTTCGGTATCTGCTGTTTCAATCACTTCTGTTCGAAATTTGTCACCGCCATACTCTTGTATATATTGATCTGGATCATAATTATGAGGTAATGTTGCTACTTTTATGTTACAATCAACTTTTTTCAACAACTGAATAGCTTTATACGTAGCATTTTGACCGGCATCATCACCGTCATAACAAATGAGAACTGTATCAACATACCTTCTTAAAAGACTGGCATGTGATTCGGTTAAAGAAGTCCCTAATGATGCTACGCCATTTGTAACACCAGCCTGATAAGCTGCAATTACATCCGCAGAGCCTTCAAAAAGTATGACTTCTCCTTTTTTCCTAATTTCACTTCTAGCCAGATCAAAGTTGTAGAGTAATTTACTTTTCTTAAACAATGATGATTCGGGACTATTCAGATATTTAGGTTGCTGATCTGAAATAGTTCTTCCTACAAATCCAACTGTTTTCCCTAAATGATTACGAATTGGAAAAATAACTCTTGCTTGGAATCGATCATAATAGGTCCCTTCATTACCCGCCGTTAATAATCCGGCATTTGCCATTCTCTGTTTGTGGAAACCTTTATTCTCTAAAAACTGCGCAATAAAATCTCTTGATGTTGGCGAAAAACCAACTTGAAACTGATCGATTGCCTCATCTGAAAAACCTCTATCATATAGGTATTCCAAAGCCTTTTTTCCATCTTTTGTATGACGTAATAAATGATGGTAAAGCTTAACCAACCACTGGTAAGCATCTAAAATGGTCTGTTCTTCGTTATTAACCCTTTCATTTGCTGGTTCTTTCAATTCAGGAATAGACTGACCAGATTTTTCAGCTAAATATTGAATAGCCTGTTGAAAAGTATATCCTTCCATTTCCATAATAAATGTTATGACATTGCCACCTTTGCCACAACCAAAACAATGATAAATTTGCTTATCTTGATTAACGGAAAAAGAAGGTGTATTTTCAGAGTGAAAAGGGCAAAGTCCAAAATAGTTGCGGCCTTGTTTCTTTAATTGAACATATTCTCCTACAATATCAACAACATCATTAGCATGACGAAGTGATTCAATCGTTTCATCTGATACTTGATTGGCCATTTTTTATCACCATTTCTTACAACTACTCAGTATAAGGTTCGACAATTTTCTCATCCTCGGTATAAACAACAGCTATTACTGTGTGAACAGTACAGCCTCTTGTTAACATAATACCCTCCAACTTAGATATGATAAACACCATATTAGAATAATTAATACTACCCATATGATGACAATAAATTGCCGAATAACAAAAAAGTCCTTACGGATACATTATTCTACACAAAACCGCAAATTCCTGCTAAATTTTGAAAAAATGTTTTCTTTCATTAATAACATGTGGTGAAATGTCTAGCAAAACCTTATTATATTAGTAAGTAATATACATTTTATTGATAATATAAACATTTTCACAAAATATAATTATAATACATAAATAAAATATTTGCCAACATCTTAACTTATATTATTCACTTGCCTTGTTATCATGTAAATCCCAATAAGGCTGATTGATCATATTTAAAATAATATTAGCTGTTTCTTCGACAGCTTTATTCGACACATCAATCACAGGACAACCCAGTTGATGAATAATCTTATCAAAATAATCTAATTCAGATTCGATTCGGTTTAAATTTGCGTATGCAGCTTGATCATCCAGTCCAAGACTTTTCAGTCGTTCCTTCCTAATTCCATTTAATTTTTCAGGACTGATTCTTAACCCAATACATTTATGGGTAGGAATGTTAAATAAGGAAGAAGGCGGTTCTACTTCAGGAACGATCGGTACATTTGCAACCTTCAATTGCTTGTGTGCTAAATATTGTGATAACGGGGTCTTGGACGTTCTGGAAACTCCAATTAATACAATATCTGCTTGTTCTACCCCTCTTGGATCTCTGCCATCATCATAGCGAACTGCAAATTCAATAGCTTCCACTCTACTAAAGTAATCTTCATCCAGCTTATGAATAAGTCCTGGCTCTTGTTTGGGTTTCTTTTGAAATTTTCGTTCCATTGCCTGGAGCATCGGACCCATTATATCCACACATTCGACATTTTTATTCACGGATTCCTGGATTAAAAACTCTCTGAACATTGGGTTGACTAACGTGAATCCAATCATTGCACCTAATTGTTTTGCGTGGTAAACAGCACCACGCAAAACTTCGATATTTTCTACATAGGGTATGCGGTATAAATCATAGTCATTTTCACTCATAAATTGACTGAGTGCTGCTTTTGTTACTAATTCTGCTGTTTCGCCAACTGAATCAGAAACAACATAAATGATTGCTTTTTCCATGTACGTGATGTCCTCCTCAGTCCGCCTAAATCTGCGTCTGTTTCCACTGGACTTTGGTTAAATCTGCAAATTGATAAATTTCATCGGCAATTACTTTCAATAAAGCTAAACGATTATGACGAATCTGTTCATCATCAGCCATTACCATTGTATTATCGAAGAATTGATGGATAGGCTCAACCAATGGTGTTAATTGTTCCAGTGCTTCTTTGGCATTTTTCTTCACCATTGCCTTGCGATATGGAGCTTTTATATCTGAAAATGATTGATATAATTGGTTTTCCTCATCTTTTTCGAAAAGTTTTGAGTCAACAGTTACGTCTCCCTCGGCTTTCATTGCTAAATTCATTACACGGACGAAAGCTTCTTGTTTATCTTTAAAATCAACGTCTGTACGTCTTTCTTTCAATAATTGTGCTTTTTCTAGTACTAACGAGAAATCTGATAATTCATTGACAAGAACTGCCTCTATAATATCAGCTTCAATGTTTGCTTCTTTCATAATATATGCAGCACGTTGTTTGAAAAATGATTCTAATTGTGTTAATACATGAGATTTTTCTGTTGTTGAAATATTTTTGGCATCAAATAATCCAAATACCTTTTCGATTAATTGATTAATATTAACATCCCAGCTATTATGTTGGTTAATCTGTAAAATACCTAGCGCTTGTCTTCTTAAAGCATAAGGATCTTGAGAACCACTTGGTATCAAGCCTACCGCAAAACATCCAACAATTGTATCGATTTTGTCAGCAATACTTACAACAGATCCTACCACACTAGCCGGCAATTTATCATTGGCACTTCTCGGCATATAATGCTCCTCTATTGCTTGTGCAACGGCATCATCTTCACCAAAAATTGTTGCATATTTTCTTCCCATTATACCTTGCAGCTCCGTAAATTCATTAACCATGTTGGTTACTAAATCAAATTTGCTTATCTTCGCAGCTCTTTCGATTTGCTTCTTTTCCAGCTCGGGTAAATTTAATTCAGTTGCAATAATTTCACTTATTTCTGTTACTCGTTTCACCTTGTCTGCAATTGTACCAAGGCTTTCTTGAAACACCATGCGATCTAATTGTTTTAAGTTATTATCTATTGATTGTTTCTGATCCTCTTCATAGAAAAACTGTGCATCCTGTAGTCTTGCCTGTAACACCTTTTCATTACCTCTTGACACCGTACCAATGTGATCATTTGTACCATTACGCACACCAATAAAATACGGTAATAACTGATTATCTTCCGTTTGAACAGGGAAGTAGCGTTGATGCTCTTTCATAGAGGTAATTAGTACTTCTTTTGGTATATGCAAAAATTCCTCACTAAATTGGCCAAAGAATACAGTTGGATACTCTACTAGATGCGCTACTTCTGTTAGTAAATCATTATCAACAGGAATATCCCATCCATTTTCTTGTTCCAGTTGTTTAATACCTTCAACAATCATTTGTTGTCGTTTCGTTGTTTCTGCGATTACATATTGCTTACTTAATAGCTGTGAATAGTTAGATGGTGTTTTTATTTCTATTTTTCCCCCTAAAAAGCGATGGCCGAAGCTGACATTACTTGTCTGGACACCTGCAATCTCAAAAGGAATAACATTTTCATCTTGTAAGGCTACTAGCCATTTTATCGGCCGAATAAAGCGCAAGTTTTGATCAGCCCAACGCATATTTTTAGGGAAATTTAAGCTGAGAATAATATCTTTAAAATCCGGTAACAACTCTTCCTGTGTTTTACCTTTTAAAAATTTGTTTACAAAAACATATTCTGTTCCATTAATTTCTTTTACATACAGATCATCTACAGACTTTCCTTGACCTTTAGAGAAGCCGATCGCAGCTTTCGTCCAATTTCCTTCATCATCCCGTGCAATCTTCAAGGCAGGGCCTTTTGCTTCTTCTTCTTGATCGGCTTGTTTGTAGTCTAATCCTTCAATCAGTACAGCAAATCTCCTTGGAGTTATATATGTGGTTAGGTTTTGATAAGCTAATCGAATGGTTTTAAGCCATTCGATCGTTTTATTCTTTAATTGCTTTTCCGTATCATTCATAAAACGAGCTGGCATTTCTTCTAAACCAACTTCAAACAAAACATTAGTTGTTTTCATCACGGTTTTCTTCTCCTTTCAACATCGGGAATCCAAGTCTTTCTCTTTCTGCTACGTATAACTTAGCGATCTCTCTTGCTAAATTACGGACACGTCCGATATATCCCGTACGCTCTGTTACGGAAATAACACCTTTTGCATCTAATAAATTAAAGGTATGAGAACATTTTAGAACATAATCATACGCAGGAAAGACTAAATCTTTTTCCATTGCTCGCTTTGCTTCTTGTTCATATGTAGTGAACAATTCAAAAAGCATGTCTGTATCAGATTCTTCAAATGTGTACTTAGAATGTTCAAACTCCGGTTGATAGAAGATATCTCCAACTGTAACTTCTTTTGTCCATTCTAAATCAAATACATTCTCTTTATCTTGAATGTAGGACGCTAATCGTTCGATGCCGTAAGTGATTTCAACGGCTACCGGTTTCGCTTCCAGTCCACCAATTTGTTGAAAATAAGTGAATTGTGTTATTTCCATACCATCTAACCAGACTTCCCATCCTAGCCCAGCTGCACCTAAAGTTGGGTTCTCCCAATTATCTTCAACAAAACGAATATCATGATGCTTAGGGTCAATTCCTAACTTTTCTAATGATTCCAGATATAGTTCTTGAATATTGTCTGGGGATGGCTTCATAATCACTTGGAATTGATGGTGTTGGTATAATCTGTTTGGGTTTTGCCCATAGCGACCATCTGCAGGTCGACGTGATGGTTCTACATATGCTACGTTCCAAGGTTCCGGACCTAGACTACGTAAAAGGGTCATAGGCGACATCGTTCCGGCCCCTTTTTCAACGTCATATGCTTGCATTAAGATACAATTTTGATCTGACCAATGCTTTTGTAAAGTTAATATCATCTCTTGAATATTCTTCATCAGTACATCCTCCTATGTATAGACGGTTTGATAACAATTTTAATAAGAAAACTTTAAACACATAATGCGAACTAGTGAAAATACTATTTGTTTGAACGGTCACTTATGAAGTAATTTTGACATTTATCGTGATGATAACCGGCACTCCGGCTGCCCACTTCCCTTTCCGTGGGGTTTGCCCTTCAGCTAACGTTTTCGAGCATAACCCGCTCGAAAAAGTGGATCTTCAGGTCAAACAATTCCCACAGGAGTGGAAGTGGGTGGCCTTCGCTAAGATTTGCTCCACAACGCTAGTATGAAGACGCATCGTATTTCTGTACACAATGGATTTTTCCATTGAGCCATGTTACAAAAGCTTTCGCGTCTTCCAGACAAAGAACTGGCAAGCAAACGTTCTTAGTTTTCTACTCACCCATATTTTGAATGGATGAGTAGAAATCCATGTCCACTTCATTTCGCAGTTTATGCATTATGTGTTATAGATGAGAGAGCAATAGAAAAACCCGTCCCTATGCCTTATCCATTGATAAAGCATAGGGACGGGTTTGCCCGCGGTTCCACCCTATTTATCGCCTAAAAATAATAAAGACGACCACTTTCGTAAAAGCTGCTCCAGAGCGCCTTCCTGATTTTGACCTTGTTCAGCTTCCACCACCCTGAACTCGCTTAAAAGACAATGAATCAGTACTACTCTCTTTCTTAGCAATCCGCTATTCATTTCATTTTTACATCATACGCAAGATTAAACCAATTGTCAATTATAATTTATCATTTAACTGATTCATCTGTTTCAAAAATCTTTTAGATTTCAAATAATAACCGCCATGCTCCTCGTAATATTGGTCCATGATTCTCTGCAAAATCATTTTATTTTCAGTTTTCACTGAAATATTCCCGATTTGTTCCACTTCAACCCAAGCGAATAACGCCATTAGTTTTGCTACTTTTTCAGGTATCGAAATCGCATTCTCATCTAATCGTACACAATTCCTGCATAACAACCCACCATTTGAAATAGAAAATACCTTTAAATCTTGGGGGTTTCCGCATGAAACACATTGTGTCACTACAGGAGCGAACCCTGCTTCTTTATACATTTTCCATTCATAGATCATTGTTAATATCTCGGGATCCTTATCATCATTTATTCGCTCAATTGTATGTAATAATTGCTTATAGACAAATGGGTTATACTTTTTAGCCTCGACCAATTTATCCGTTAATTCTGCTAAATAACTTGTATATGCGGTTTTAAATATATCTTCCCGTATTTTACGAAAGGAAGTGATCACTTCGCCTTGCTGAATTGTAGCAAGACTTGATCCTGGCTGAATCAGGAATAAACCATGAATAAATGGCTGCGTAATAGCAGCCATTCTACTTTTGGTTTTCTTTGCACCTCTTGCTATGGCACCAACTTTTCCTAATGTTGGTGTTAATATGGTCACAATTTTATGTGTTTCCCCATAATCCTGTGTTTTCAAAATGAAGCCTTCAACTTTTTCAAACACAAGCTTCACCTTTCCCTTTCACGCTAAAAATGAGTATCCTTTAACAACGAATCGTCAATCTCTTCTTCTTCCTCAAAATCATCTGACTCAACTTGTTTCATCCATAAGTAAGCTTCAATATTGCCTGTTTGACTAAAAATTTTCCATGGTACATCGATCACAATAAACCTCACCTTTCCTTATGGTAATCTTTCATTGTGTTCAATATTAGATTTTCCTGAAATCTTCATTCAATTAGTAAAAATATTTACCATGTATCAAACTACAAACAACAACTTATCAAACATTTACTGCTGAGATGTTCCATCTTATTTTAATATTCATCCTGATTAAAACCAAATTCACTTAGTTGATGTGGTTTATTCCGCCAATTTTCTTGCACTTTCACCCATAACTCCAAATAGACTTTCGAACCTAATAATCGTTCGATATCTTGTCTAGCTCGTTTCCCAATCTCTTTTAACATTTGACCTTGTTTACCAATAATAATACCTTTTTGTGATTTTCTTTCAATCACAATGGTTGCTTGTACTAAGACTTTTTCATCCTCACCGCGATTATCAATCCCATCTATTACTACAGCAACAGAATGAGGTACTTCTTCTCTCGTTAATTGTAAGACCTTCTCGCGTATTAATTCACTAATGATAAATCGTTCCGGATGATCGGTAATTTGATCATCTGGATAATATTGAGGGCCTTCGGGAAGATGCTCTGTAAAGACATCCATTAAATGATTAACATTATTTCCCTCCAAAGCTGAAATAGGAATAATTTCTTTGAACGGATACTTGTCCTTATATTGGTCTATAAGTGGTAGCAGCTGATCAGGATGAACAAGATCAATTTTATTAATGACTAAAAAAACAGGTTTTTTGATCGATTCCAAGCGGTCCATGATATACTGGTCACCCATACCATAGCCTTCATCCGCATTAATCATAAACATAATTGCATCTACTTCGTTTAAAGTATCCTCCGCTATTTTCACCATGAAATCTCCTAATTTATGCTTAGGCTTATGAATTCCAGGGGTATCAATAAATACGATTTGTTTTTGCTCATCAGTGTATACACCTTGAATTTTATTTCTGGTAGTTTGTGCTTTATCGCTCATAATAGCAATTTTTTCACCAATAACATGATTCATAAAGGTCGATTTTCCTACATTTGGTCTACCAATAATGGCTATAAATCCTGATTTGAAATTGTTATGCATAACTTTTCCTCCGCTTTAAATCCTGTTGCTTATCTATAACATAATAATACTATATCTTCTCTGAGATTTCATACTTTCGACAAAACTAGTGGTAAAGTTTAAAAATATGTGCTCCTATAGTGTAAATCACGATACTAATCGTCCGTAAAACCTCCGTAAGGGAATGTTCTATTTATGACAAAATCTTTGGTGCAAAAATGAGACAAGCAATGATGATTGCCACAATGGCAGTAACTAAGACCGCGCCTGCAGATATGTCCTTGGCAACTCCTATCTGAGGTCGATGTTCAGGCTCCAAATAATCTAAAGCTCTTTCCAAAGCAGTATTCATCATTTCCATACTTATAACCGCACCAATCGTCAAAAACAAAATAGCCCATTCTATCACGGAAATAGAATAGAGAACCCCAGCAATTAAAACAATGGTTGCTGCAATAAAATGAATTACAATATTCCGTTCTGACAAAATGGCAATTTTCAAACCGTTCAATGCATACCGCAAACCAAAATGAAACTTATTTTTCTCGCGATAATCCGAACCCATTTAATATCTCCTCTTGTCTGGAAAACATTTTTCTTTCATCCTCTTCATTCATATGGTCATAGCCAAGCAAATGTAAAAAACCATGTAAAGCTAAGAATCCTAATTCTCTAGATAAGGAATGATTGTATTCCAAAGCTTGTTCATCTGCTTTATCAACCGAAATGATAATGTCTCCTAAAGTTACAGGAATATCAGCGCCTATGATCCTTATCTCTTGATCAACTTCTTCTTCAAGAGCAAAAGATAAGACATCTGTTGGTTTATCCAGTTCGCGATATTGTTTATTTAACTGTTGGATTTCATCATTATTGACAAATGAAATGGACAACTCTGAATCAACTGCAATGTTTTCCTGTTTCGCAGCATAAGTAAGCAATTGACTAATTAAATCCAAATGTTCCTCTGATACTTTTTCTGTTTCATCATGAAAATCAATTTCCATTTCTATTTCGCCTCCTTCATGTTGGATTCCTTAGGGTACTGAATTCGAGAGTGGTAGATACCTTTTAATGTCTCACAAATTACTAATTTCATTTGTTCTAATTCCTTAAACGTTAAGGTACTATCGTTTAACTGACCGTCTAATAATCGATCTTCAAAAATAGATGATACAACTTTTTCAATCTCTTCCTGAGTGGGATTAACCAATGATCTTGCAGCTGCTTCAATGGAATCACAAATCGAAACAACAGCAGCTTCTTTCGTCTTTGGTTTTGGACCCTCATATCGAAAGTCGTCTTCATTGACTTTGTCATTCCGCTCTTTCGCTTTATAATAAAAATACTTCAATAAAGTCGTGCCATGATGCTGTAAGGCAATATCAATAATCTCGTTAGGTATTTTTTCTTTTTTTAACAGCTTTGCACTATCGACTGGATGCTGTAAAATGATTTCTGCGCTTTGATAAGGATCAAGATAATCATGGGGATTTTTCATTCCCATTTGATTTTCTATAAAATAATGAGGCCTGATTGTTTTTCCTAGGTCATGATAATATGCTGCAACGCGAGCTAGTAAACCATTTGCGCCAATCGCTTCACAGGATGCCTCACTTAAATTAGCTACCATGATACTATGATGGTAGGTTCCAGGGGCTTCAATTAACAACTTACGTAATAATGGTTGATTAGGACTTGATAAAGCTAAAAGCTTTGTATCTGATAAAATCCGTAATCCCGTCTCAAAGAAAGGCAACATCCCCATTGTTAGTACCGTAGCAAATATAGCTGAGAGAAATCCATATCCACTTAAAGATAAATAGTCCAACCACGAATATTTTTCGAAGGATAAGAATAAAAATAAACAGATTGTTACCATATTAATGACGGACGTAGCTAATCCACTTTTAATAATCGATCCTCTATCTTTAACTACTGACAAGGAGAAAATACTGGCTAACTGAGAGAAGATAATAAAAATTCCAGCTTCCATATTTAACAATCCTGGAATATCCGCATTAAAAATGACACTGCCAATCACACCATAAAATAACGACATAACTATAGCAATTCGTTCGTTAACTAAGATTTTTAATAACATAGATACCGTGGCGACAGGGGTAACTAAGTATAAAGGATTGACAGAGGTTGTATAAAAACTTACTACTTTCATCAGTAACACAATAAAAATGCTTAACACGCTAACTGCCAATAATTTACGAAAATGAAAATTAGACCTTTTCATATGGTGGCTTAATTCAAAAAACAAAAATAAGCCAATTAATGTAACTAACAGGAATAAACCAATCATCGGATAAAAATTCCGTTCTTCGTTTAAAAGGCCTGTAACCTCAAGCTCTTCATATAATTCATTCGTAATCAGTTGTCCTTCTTCAACAATTACTTCTCCTGCTCGTATCATCACGGGCTCAACACTATTTCTCGCTTGTTGTTGCGCTTCATTAGTTTGGTCAGCAGAAAAAAATGAATTAGGTTGTATACTAAAGGCAATGAGGGGCCGTAAAGCATCCACAAAAGAAGAATCTAATGTTGAATACGTCAGTTTCTGTTGAGCTGTCTGAATGGCTTGATCCACTTCTTCGACCTTAATGCCATTATAATACGCATCATATAATGCAGTCGTAATTAATTCCTTTGCTAACACTCTTTCTTCATTTGTCGCTTGGAATAATGCTCTAAACGTAGCTCTATCAACTTCAAGAAGTAGTTGATCGTGAACTATATTTTCAAGATAAGTAATCTTTTCTGAAACAGAATCAAGGGTTTCTTCCTCCGAATCTAATTCGATATTTCCTGATTCGATTTTGTCTATCGCTTCAAAAACCTCATTTATATATGTAATTTGTTCTTCGGTCACTTCTTCCGAAATTTCGAAATGATCCTCTACAGCTTGGACTACTTCTCTAATCCTCCGTTCCGTTTCTTTGGTATTCTCGATCGTAATAGGGGAACGAATAGTTTCACTAGCTGTAGAAAACTTTTCTATATCATACGTTTCTGTATGAACATTTTGGTAAGTTACAACAAAAAAGATGCTCGCGATAGCAATGCATGCTGTAACTAATTGAATTTTATTATACTGAAAAAAAGAAACAACTTTTTGCTTTAACCACCAAAATTTTTTCATTTCGATTCCCCCATCTCTTGGGCTTTCCATTCGTAAATAGTTTTAGAAGAGAGTGACCTTAACTTTCACGGCACCATCCATACGTGAGACCCCAAAATGATGGAAGTCCCACTTCATTTAATTATCATATGCTTCAATAATTTTTTGTACTATTGGATGTCGTACCACATCAGATTGCGATAAATAAACAATACCGATACCTTTCATATTGGCTAGTTTTTCTTTTGCCTCCGTTAAACCTGATTGAACTCCATGCGGCAAATCAATTTGAGTGACATCACCAGTAATCACCATTTTGGAGCCGAAACCTAAACGCGTTAAAAACATTTTCATTTGGGCATTGGTTGTATTTTGAGCTTCATCTAAAATAACAAAAGCATCGTCTAGCGTTCTACCACGCATGTAAGCAAGGGGAGCAATTTCAATCGTTCCCCTCTCGATCAAACGCATCGTATGCTCGGTCCCCAATACATCATGTAAAGCATCATATAAAGGTCGTAAATAAGGATCGACTTTCTCCTTTAAGTCTCCCGGTAAGAAACCTAAACTTTCTCCTGCCTCAACTGCTGGTCTTGTTAAAATAATACGCTTTACTTTGCCATTTTTTAGTGCGTGGATAGCCATTACTACAGCCAAGTATGTTTTACCAGTACCCGCTGGACCTATCCCGAAGACAAGATCATTCTGTTTCATCGTCTGCAAATAATGGCGCTGCCCTAAAGTTTTTACACGGATGGATTTGCCTTTTGCATTTTTTGTAATTTCATCTTCAAACAATGTTTCTAATTGGTTAATTTTACCTCTCTTTGCTAGGTCTACTGCATAAATAACATCACGCTCTGTGATCGTAATTCCTTTTCTAATAATAGCCAACAATCCATTTAAAACTTCTTGAATAACTTTTACATCTGTATTACTACCAGAAACACTAATTTGCTCACCACGAGAAGTAATCGATACTTGCAATTGTTCTTCTAATTGCTTTAAATGTCGATCTTCTGTGCCGAAAAGTGTTAATGCTTCATTAGGATTTTCTAATTGTAAATCAATCATCTTTAGATCTTCTGACATAATCAATCTCCTTGAGTAATTGGTTGTTTCTTTGCAATATTTTCTAGTACAGTATAATACAAGGTTAATTTTACTTTACCACTCTCTACACTTTCGTGCAAAACTTTTTCATCCGTAATTTCTGCATCATGTGGAATTTCTCTCATTAACTGTCTTTTGCCTTGTTCTAATGCAATTTCCTTTGCTTTATCTTCACTAAGTTGTTCCTCTTTCAACTCTGCTTCATATATTGTTTGGTTTATATAACTGATTGGGAGTTTCCATCTTAAAAAATAAAAATTTTTTTCTTCAATATCGACTTGATAATGTTTATATTCTGGATTTTTAAAATTCCAGATCGGAATTAAATATTTAGAAGCATGTAAATAATGTTTTTGTTCCGTTTTACCATTGAGTACTTGATACTGGTTGTCCAACGGTATGGTCACTTCACTTTTATACCATACTTTAGCAATTACCTCTCCTTCTGCTGCCACAGGCTTTCGTTCTTCTTCATCATCTTCCTCCGACTCATTTAGATATGCAGAGACTAAAATATCTCCAGGATAGACAACATCATTGGTTCTTACAAGAGGTTGTCCTCTTGAAACAAATAAATCTTCAATAACTCCTTCTTTTGTGGCTACTAGGTGTCCTGCTGCTTCCTCTTCTTCTTTTTCGACTATTGTCTTTTCAACACCTTCGAGATGAAAAGCAGATCCACTCTTTTTAACACCAATCCATAATAATTCTGGAACATCAGTTAGTAACTGTTTTTGGATAGAAGCTGGTGATTCTATATTCCACTGAAAGCTACCCTCTTCTACACCATATTCTTCTAATTGTTGGATGACTTTGCTTTCAATTTCTTCATCCAAACCTGATACATCAATTCGCCAAACGATATTAGACAAGAAAAAAATAACTGCCATGGCAACAAAGAACCCGATTAATAGTGGTTTTTGAAAAAGTAAGTGACGAAGAAAAAAAGGTAGTCCATTTTTCCCTTTAAAATATACTTTGTAAATTGTTTTTCTTTTTACAACCCTTAGTTTAGGCAAATCAGATAATTTTATTTTCCCCAATGCAATTGTTTCACTCTTTTTTTTGATATCCCAGGATGGAATATGATATTTTGCACACAAATCGAAAAAATGCTCTGGATACTGACCTTTAATTTCAATAGTGATATATCCTGATAACCAATTTTTGCGTTTGAAAAACATAAGCCCTTCCCTCCGAATTCAGACTTTACGATTGCTCAAAGGTGACATCTTTTATATTACCTTCTAGTAAAATGTCTTTATCTATCATTGTTTTCAATACAAAATCTTCTCCTTTTATTCGAACATGTCCTTGGTGAACTTTTAAAAGCAATTCGGTAGAAGAAAAGATGATAAGGCCATGATGATTTTCTATGTACGCATGAATGGATCCGATCATTGTGATCCGCGGCAATTCTAGCGTTACTTCAGAAGGCAAATCAAATGTACGTGTAAAGGCAGTCATAAATTTTTCTTTTATCTTTTTCACTGTTTATATGCCTCCCCTCAACTACATTCTATGAAAATATACAAATTTAAGAACAGTTATACACAACTGATGAAAGACAAATAAGAAAAGCGCAGAGCGCCCGCTTAAAAACGTAGCGGCTGGAGCTAATCTACTGAGATAAAGGAATCACTGAGAAAAGCGAACCGATGATGACTTATCGTAGGGCGATTCGTGAAGTCGCCTAGTTTTTGGGCGCTCGGAGCTAGACATCTGCGCAAATTTTATACTTTCTTTACAAATAAGAAAAACCGGGAAAGCCCACCCGGTCCTGTCCAAAGTAGTTATTTTGACATGAATAATAGGCGTAACAACCGCTGCGGCTTGCCCACTTCGCTTTCCGTGGGCCGTGTCTTCAGCTAACTTTTGTAAAGAAGATCGCTTTACAAAAGTGGATCTTCAGATCACGCTGATCCCACAGGAGTCGAAGTGGACGCCTACGCTAATGAATGCTCTACAATGAATGTACTCGCTGACATTCCAATTTTTTAACACTGGTTAAGAAAGCTCGAGAAGTGAGCAGTCACAATCGTTGTAGAACAGTTTCATAGCGGAGGCCGTCCACTTCCACTCCTACGGGATGATTTTCGACTAAGATCCACTTTGGTAAGTACTCTTTGCTTACCAAAGTTAGCTTAGACGAAAATCCCGTGGAAAGGGAAGTGGACAGCCGCAGCGATGGTTTCCTGTACAAGCCATTTCAAAATGGCAACAGCTTGACCACCACTCTAATATATACGAGGTAGTAACTTGGCTTATTCCACCGTGGCGAGTTCAAATACAAGAAAATTCATAATTCTCTATAACATAAAAAAAGCCGAATGGTTTCCCATTCGACTTTTTTAACGATAGCTCCGATAATATTTTCTTTTTTGATAGGCGCGTGGCGGTCCCAATACTTCTGACATAATAATACCTTGAGCTATTCCTTTTGATGTTAAGTTTTTTTCAACTGATAAAGAAATCTGTTCTTTACTGTCTTTTCGATACGCTCTTGGCGGCGGACCATCCTTTATAGCATCATGCTTACCTAGCTGCTGGTCTTTCGATTTATCCCGAATATTTTCTGCGTGTTGGATTTTTTCCTTTAATTTTTCCATTTGCTTTTCCTTTTGTTGAGCAAATGTCTCTTGTCCAGAATCAGGATTGGTATCGATTGTTTGAAAATCAGGAACAGTTTGTGCTGTTGTTGTTTCGGTTCTTGGCTGTTGCGTATGACCAGTTTTTTGTTGAACAGGTCTTTGTGGTCTCTTTTGGTTCTGCTCTTCATCTTTAGATTTTGACAGACCGAATAGCCAAAACAATATTGCTATTATCGGAACAATAAAACTTAACAATTCATCCATTTACATCTTCCTTTCAGGGGCTATTCAACAGTTATTAGCAATTTACGCCATCTAACCAAGAAAGCCCCTATGAGGATTCTTACTTGTTTTCGTCTTCTTCGTTGTCTGTTTCTGTTAATTTACCAATAGAATCACGCATATCTGTATCAGCATCAATATTCTTATAATTCATATAATCCATGACACCCATATTGCCAGAACGCAAGGCTTCTGCAAGTGCCTTTGGTACATCTGCTTCTGCTTCGACCACTTTGGCACGCATTTCTTGAACTTTTGCAACCATTTCTTGTTCCTGGGCAACTGCCATTGCACGACGTTCTTCTGCTTTTGCTTGAGCGATGTTTTTATCTGCTTCTGCTTGGTCTGTTTGTAAAATCGCACCAATATTTTTACCGATGTCAACATCGGCAATATCGATTGATAAGATTTCAAAAGCAGTACCAGCATCTAATCCACGGTTTAAAACATTATGAGAAATAGAGTCAGGATTTTCTAATACTTTCGTATGTGCTTCTGAGCTACCAATAGTACTTACAACACCTTCACCAACACGGGCAATAACTGTATCTTCACCAGCACCACCGACGAGTCGATCAATGTTTGCTCTAACAGTAATTCGTGCTTTCGCTTTTACTTCAATACCATCCATTGAAATACCTGCAATAAAAGGTGTTTCAATTACTTTCGGATTAACACTCATTTGTACCGCTTCTAATACGTCACGACCAGCTAAGTCGATCGCAGCACAACGCTCAAAACTCAACTCAATATTTGCCCGTTGTGCAGCAATTAACGCATTAACAACTCGGTCAACATTACCACCAGCTAAGAAGTGGCTTTCTAATTGGTTTGTCGTAACATCTAACCCTGCTTTGTGCGCTTTAATTAGCGGGTTAATAACTCGCGAAGGAACAACCCTTCTCAAACGCATCCCAACTAACGTAAAAATACTTACTCTGACACCTGCTGCAAGTGCACTAATCCACAGCATTACCGGAATAAAGGTAAATAGAATAGCAACTGCAATTACAATCAGCCCAATAATAATAATTGGAAAAATATCTCCAAATCCTTCCATACTACATCCTCCTAGAAATTAAAGTTTATATTTTTCTTACTACAAGACGTGAACCTTCGACCTTGATTATTTTTATCGGTGTATCCACGTCAATAAACGCTCCTTCAGACACCACATCCAGCCTTTCATCACCAAACTCTGCAGTTCCTGATGGTCTTAGTGGTGTAACCGTAATCCCTTTCTGACCAATTAATTCTAATCGGTTTACACTAGAGACATATCCTTGCTCTGTAGTTGTTGAGTCTTTTAGAATAACATGTCTGAATACCCCTTTCTCCAAACCAATCGTTTTAAATAAAATAACAGCTACAATAATACTTGCAATAAGTGCAATAGCAATACTCATCGCCATATGCCCAGGATCATCAGTCGACATAAATAATGAAGCTACTATCGCACCAATACCAATGAAGCCGAGAATCCCTCCCGGTGCAAATATTTCAATAATAATTAAAACAATCCCTAATATAAGTAAAACAATTGCTTCATAACCTGCTAGACCAGCTATGATATGTCCATAAAAATATAAAACCAATGATGCTATTCCAATGGAGCCTGGAATCCCGAAACCTGGGGAATACAATTCCACGATTAAACCAATACTTGCTAACGATAACAGTATCGGTACAACTATCGGATTTGTCAAAAAACGTGCTAGACCTTCTGCAGCAGTTGGTTCGGTTTCAATGATTTCCGCATTTGCTAAGGATAGATTACTTAATAACTCTGCCCTGTGACTTACAATCCCTTGGGCATAACCTACTTCTACTGCATTATTAGCATCCAAAGTAAGGAAATCACCTTCTGGAGCACCATATTCAGGTAAATCAATTTCAGCATTTGCCATAGCTTCTGCATATAATGGATCTCTGTCTTTAGAACTGGCTGCCCCTCTCATACTAGCCACCCATGCTGATTGTGCTTTTTGGTCAGCTGCAGTACCATCTGAATTAATGACTCCACTTGCTCCCATGCTCGTTTGAGGTTTCATATAAATATTATCCGTATTTAAAGCAATATAGGAGCCTGCAGAAAGTGCTCTAACAGTAATAAAAGATGTCGTTTCGATATCTAAATCCTGCAATATTTCCCCAATGTATTCTGCAGCATCTACTCGACCTCCAGGAGTATTAATTTCGAAAATAATATGATCTGCATTATTTTCAGTTGCCTCCGTTGTTGTCCTTCTAATAAATGCTTCTAAGCCACGTTCTACCTCGTTTTCTATTGGTATAACATAAACAAGTTTACCTTCTCCACTGTCTTCAGCAAGCACTTCCATTTGAAAACTATTGGTGAAGGTAGTTAGAGCTGCAATGATCGATATCGAGACCAACAACACAGATACGTATTTTTTCAAATCCCACCCTCCCTTCACTAAGTGCTTTGACATATAAGTATTCATACGGAAATTATGTATAAAAAGTTTCATTAATGGACAAAAAACTTATGTCAACGCATTTAGTTTATCATACTTATAACTACTAGAAAAATTTTTCACTTATATATGTATATACATATACCCAACCATTACATTTGTTAAGGAAAGAGAATCAATTTTTTTAAACTTCCTATCCTTGTTAAAAAGACCCTTAACTTATTCACTAAGTCAAGGGTCTTATAGATGAATGAATTCATTTTGTCCATTTATGATAAGTTCTTTTGAACCAATTGATTCACTCTTGAGCCTTCAGCTTTACCTTTTACTTTAGGCATAAGCGCACTCATTACTTTTCCCATATCTTTTTTTGATTGAGCTTGAACTTCCTCGATCGTCTGAACAACTATTTTCTCTAACTCTTCATCAGAAAGTTGTTCAGGCATATAAGCTTGAATTATGTTAATTTCATCTTCTAACTTGCTTACAAGATCTTCGCGTTCAGCTTCTTTAAATTCATGGAGGGAATCTTTTCTTTGCTTTAGCTCTCTCGCTAAAACAGTTAATTCTTCTTCTTCAGACAATGCATCTTTCTGTAATTTAATGGCTTCATTTTGCATCGATGCTTTGACCATTCTAATTACACCTAATTTAACTTTATCTTTATCCTTCATCGCCTGCTTCATATCCTGGTTCAAAAGTTCAACGATTGCCATTATTTCATTACACCCTCTTTAAAATTTACGCTTTCTAGCAGCCTCCGATTTTTTCTTACGGCGAACACTAGGTTTTTCATAAAATTCACGCTTACGATATTCAGATAATGTACCAGATTTTGATACACTACGTTTAAAGCGACGAAGAGCATCTTCAAGTGACTCGTTTTTACGAACGCGAGTTGTGTTAGACATGCTAATTTCCCTCCCTCCGAAGCATCAACAAAATTAATCAAACATATGTATAGATACATATGTCTCTTTGCAATTATAATATACTAGCAAAAATAGGTCAACCGTTTTAATAAGAAAAACCGGCAAACCCCATACAATCCTTATTACTAAATGCTAACTAGACCTATGATTTCTCTAGTAGCCATTATGAAATATATCGACTGGTTGACCATCACTCTGGCTACCCACTTCCCTTTCGGTGGGGATTGCCCTTCAACTACAACGCTAGCATGAAATAACATGGTTGCTTTTATAATAAGAAAAGCGCAGAGCGCCCGCTTAGAAACGTAGCGGCTGGAGCTAATCTACTGAGATAAAGGAATCACTGAGAAAAGCGAACCGATGATGACTTATCGTAGGGCGATTCGTGAAGTCGCCTAGTTTTTGGGCGCTCGGAGCTAGACATCTGCGCAAAATTTTATACTTTCTTGTCCTACTAGAAAAACCATAACAGAATACCTGTTATGATTTTGGTTTAAACAGATAATGCGGTGTCATCCATTACTCGGACAAATTGACCTTCGTTATACGGATAACCTGCCTTTGTTATTTTCACGCGAACAATCTCACCGATCATATCTTTCGTACCTTCGAATTTAACTTTTAAATAGTTATCCGAATAACCTACCAACATATTCGGTTGATCAGCATCAAATGTTTCCTCTGGAATAACCTCGACCACTTCATTTTCATAATTTTTCGCATATGCTAATGCTTGTTCATTTGATTGGTCAATTAATGCTTGAACGCGGCGGTTTTTCACTTCATCATCTACTTGGTTGTCCATCCGTGCTGCAGGTGTACCAGTTCTTCTTGAGAATGGGAACACGTGTAATTCAGAGTAACCAATTTCTTTGACAAAATTCATTGTCTCCTGGAATTCTTCCTCTGTTTCACCAGGAAATCCAACTATTACATCTGATGTTATCGCTAAATGTGGTAAGGCCTTTTGTATTCTGGCTACACGTTTTTTATAGAAGTCTGTTGTATATTTACGACGCATTCTTTCCAATACAGTATCTGAACCTGATTGTAACGGGATATGAAGATGTGGTACTACTTTTTTAGAATCATCCAAAACTTCGATTACTTCGTCCGTAATTTGACTCGCTTCTATTGACGAAATACGGATTCGTTTTAAACCGTCTACTTTTGATTCTAGGTCACGTAATAGTTGTGCGAAGTTATAATCTTTCATGTCTTCTCCATATCCAGCTGTATGAATACCTGTTAGAACAATTTCTTTATAACCTGCATCTACCAGTTGATGTGCTTGCTTCAGTACATTCTCTGGTTCTCTAGAGCGTAATAGTCCACGAGACCATGGAATAATACAGAACGTACAAAAGTTATTACATCCTTCTTGTATTTTTAGTGACGCACGTGTACGATCTGAGAATTGAGGTACATCCATTTCTTCAAAAACACGATTTTTCATAATATTGGATACACCATTGATTGGTTGGCGGTGCTCTTGATGTTCTTCAATATATTGAATCATCTTACCGCGATCTTGTGTACCTACTACTATATCAACGCCTGGAATTTCCATAATCTCTCCTGGAGAGGTTTGAGCATAGCAACCTGTTACACAAACCACTGCTTCCGGATTGCTACGAATGGCACGGCGAATCACTTGCCGGCTTTTTTTATCCCCTGTATTGGTAACCGTACACGTATTGATAACATAAACATCGGCATGATGATCAAAATCTACTCGCTCATAACCTTCATTTTTGAATTTCTGCCATATGCCTTCTGTTTCATAATGGTTTACTTTACAGCCTAATGTATGAAATGCTACTGTAGGCATTTCTTCACCTCATTTCTTCAAAGTAGTAAGATAAATTTGCAAGTACGTATAAAGGCGCTGTTTCTGTTCGTAAAATTCGTGGTCCAAGACGTATTGCCTGAAAGCCTGCATCCTTTAATCCATTTGCTTCATCTTCGCTAAATCCACCCTCTGGACCGATGCATATCATGATGGATTGACCTTCTTCTATTTGTGAAAAGTAATTATGTAATTTGAACGACTTGTAATCACGCGTCGCCTCTTCGTAAGCAAAGAATTTCCAATCATAAGACGCACTTACGTCCATTAATTCTTTGAATGTTACAACAGACTCAACTTTAGGAATTTTTGTGCGGTGTGATTGTTCACTCGCTTCTTTCACAATTTTTTGCCATCTGGGTAGTTTTTTCTTCAATTTTTTGTGATCCCATTTTACGACAGAACGGTCTGCTTGGAAAGGAATGAAATGTGTAGCTCCAAGCTCAGTCCCTTTCTGGAGAATTAGTTCCCATTTATCACCTTTTGGCAAGCCTTGTACAATCGTAATATCAATTGGTGACTCCGATTCTTCCTGAAGCCACTCTTCAACAGTAGCTTCCACCACTGTTTCCTGAATTACGTTGATACGACATATGGCTGATTGTCCGTCATAACGATTGGCGATCAATGTATCTCCTTCTTCCATCCGCATAACATGAACAATATGATGATAATCGTTAGCCACAATTTGTATTTTGTCTTCCTGCCAGTTATCTTTTTCTATAAAATAACGTTGCATCCCTTTACCTACTTTCTTCAGGCTTTTGGGCAATAATTGAAATCCAATCTTCCATTTGATTGATTTCTAAAATGTTAAATCCTGCTTTTACTAAACCTTCCTTAACATCCTGCTTTTTCTTTTGAATAATGCCCGAAGTGATAAATACTCCGCCTGGTTTCAACCGTTCAAAAGCATCATTTTCAAAACGCAAAATGATTTCAGCCAAGATATTTGCTACGATGATATCCGCTGCTTCCTTAACATTTTCTAGTAAATTATTCTGCTTTACTTTGACTTTGCTATCCACTTTATTTACTTTGACGTTTAACTTAGTGCTCTGAATAGCTACTTCGTCTAAGTCGTAGGCAAAAACCTGTTCTGCACCTAATAGTACGGAGGCAACACTTAATACACCTGAACCACATCCTACATCAAGGACAGTGTCCCCCTCCTTAATGAATCTCTCAAGTGCTTGAATGCTTAGTACGGTTGTCGGGTGGGTACCTGTGCCAAATGCCATACCTGGATCTAATTCTATGATGAGTTCATCTGTGGAGACAGGCTGATAATCTTCCCAAGTCGGTGTTATCGTTACCCGTTCTGAAATTTTCGCTGGCTTATAATATTTTTTCCATGCAGTTGCCCATTCTTCTTCATTTACTTCACTGAGTGTTATCTTATTTAAACCAATATCTATATCGTATAGAAGCAAATTATTAATCGCTTGCTTAATCTCAGATACCGTTTCACCTAGGAAACTATTAACAGGAAGATATGCTTTTAAACGAACTCCTTCTTCAGGATAATCATCAGGATTTAGATCATATATTTCACCATAAATGCTTTCACGTTCCTTCTCTAAATCCTGACGATCCTCAATGACAACACCACTGGCACCTGCTTCATGAATAATGTTGGAGATCGGTTCAATCGCTTCATTTGTCGTATAGATACACAGCTCTGTCCACTTCACACAGATCAACTCACTTTATAAAAATTTTCATTAAGGCTTAGTTATTCTCCCTTAAAAGCACGTTTTACGCGTTGAAAGAACGAATTTTCATGTTCATCGGTCGGTTGGTTACCACTAATTTCATTGAATTCTCTTAATAATTCCTTCTGACGCTCACTTAAGTTAGTCGGTGTAATCACACGGATTTTAATATGCTGATCACCATGACCATATCCTCTAACATTCGGAGCACCTTTTCCTTTTAAGCGGAATGTTTTACCAGTTTGTGTACCAGCTGGAACCTTAAGTTTCACTTTACCGTGTAATGTTGGAACCTCAATTTCATCTCCAAGCGCCGCTTGTGCAAAGGTTATAGGCATTTCACAGAAAATATGATCGCCTTCACGTTGATAGAATTCATGTTCTTTTACTTGAATAATAACATATAAATCCCCAGCTGGCCCACCGTTCACACCAGGTTCACCTTGACCTGCGACGCGAATTTGCTGACCATCATCAATACCTGCAGGAATACTAAGATGAATTTTCTTACGAGTCTTGACCTTACCTTGGCCATCACACGTTGTACATTTATCTTTAATCATTTTACCGCTACCTTGACAATGGTGACATACACGTCTATTAACTACTCTACCAAAAGGCGTGTTTTGCTCCACATTTAACTGACCGCTACCATTACAATGACTACAAGTTTCTGGAGTAGTGCCAGGCTTTGCCCCTGAACCATTACATGTTGTACAGTCTTCCTCTTTAGGAATGTGGATATCTGTCTCTTTTCCAAAAATGGCATCTTCAAATTCTAATGTCATCGAATATTGTAGGTCGTTTCCTTGGCGTGGGGCATTCGGATCTCTTCTGCGACCACCACCACCAAAGAACATATCAAAGATATCTCCGAATCCACCGAAGTCTTCTGCGCCTCCGAAACCGCCAAAGCCACCCTGACTTTGTGGTCCAGCATGACCAAATTGGTCGTATTGAGCTCTTTTTTGTTCATTACCTAATACTTCATAAGCTTCTTTGACTTCCTTGAATTTCTGATCTGTGCCTTCTTCTTGATTAACGTCTGGGTGATATTTTCTTGCAAGTTTACGGTACGCTTTTTTTATTTCTTCTTTTGAAGCATCCTTGGATACACCAAGTACTTCATAATAATCTCGTTTACTCACTGACTGATCACACTCCCGCTCGTTTATTGCATAAACATTATCATAACATTGATTGATAAAGATAAGCAAACATTACTTGTTAGACACTAAGTATCATAAAGTAGCGTCCGTTGTTAAATAAGAATTTTAAAAATTGACTATTTCATGGAAAAAGCCAAAGCCATGTATTACTGACTTTGACTTTCCAAACTTAGATTTTTAATCTATTTTTATTTTTTATCTTCATCGTCCATTTCTTCGTAGTCTGCGTCTACTACATCTTCTGCTTGCTGTTCTTCTGCTCCTGCGGCATCACCGTTAGCCTGTGCTTGTTGTTGAGCTTGCTCATAAAGCTTCATGGAAAGAGCTTGAACCTCTTGTTCTAGAGCTTCTTTCTTCGCTTTAATTTGTTCCTGATCATTGTCCTCTAATGCTTTTTTCAGTTCGTCTTTTGCTGTTTCTGCTTTTTGTTTTTCTTCTTCAGAAACATTGTCGCCAAGATCATTTAACGTTTTATCCGTTTGGAAAACCAATTGATCTGCTTCATTACGCAATTCTATTTCTTCACGACGTTTTTTATCTTCTTCAGCATTTTCTTCTGCTTCCTGTACCATTTTTTCAACTTCTTCATCAGAAAGTCCCGAAGAAGATTTGATCGTAATGGACTGCTCTTTATTTGTACCTAAATCTTTGGCACGAACATTCACAATACCGTTGGCATCAATATCGAATGATACTTCGATTTGAGGTACTCCACGTGGTGCTGGTGGAATATCAGTTAATTGGAAACGACCAAGTGTTTTGTTATCTTGTGCCATTTCGCGTTCACCTTGTAACACGTGAATATCAACAGCTGTTTGATTATCCGCTGCAGTTGAGAATACTTGTTGTGCACTTGTTGGGATCGTTGTATTACGTTCGATAAGTTTTGTTGTTACACCACCCATTGTTTCGATACCTAGTGATAATGGAGTAACGTCCAGTAATACCACGTCTTTTACGTCGCCTTGTAATACCCCACCTTGGATAGCCGCTCCAAGTGCTACAACTTCATCAGGATTTACACCTTTAGATGGGTCCTTGCCAATTTCTTTTTTAATTGCTTCCTGTACTGCTGGAATACGAGTTGAACCACCAACAAGCAACACTTTATCAATTTCACTTGCAGTAAGATCAGCATCTTTTAATGCTTGACGAGTTGGCCCCATTGTCTTTTCCACAAGTCCTGCAGACAGCTCATCAAACTTCGCGCGAGTAATGTTCATTTCTAAGTGCAACGGACCAGCATCTCCAGCTGTAATAAATGGAAGAGATACTTGTGTTTGAGCTACACCAGAAAGATCTTTCTTCGCTTTTTCGGCAGCGTCTTTCAAACGTTGAAGTGCCATTTTATCTTGCGAAAGATCTATACCATTTTCTTTCTTGAACTCTTCTACCATGTGGTCAATTAATACTTGGTCAAAGTCATCCCCACCAAGACGGTTATCTCCGGCTGTGGAAACTACTTCAAAAGTACCTTCACCAATATCCAGGATAGATACGTCAAATGTACCGCCACCAAGGTCATATACGAGTACTGTTTGATCTTCTTCTGCTTTATCAATACCATATGCTAATGCTGCTGCAGTAGGCTCGTTAATAATACGTTCTACTTCTAAACCAGCAATTTTACCAGCATCTTTTGTCGCTTGACGCTCAGCATCATTAAAGTAAGCTGGAACAGTGATAACTGCTTTATCTACTGTGTCGCCTAAATAATCTTCTGCATATGATTTTAAATGTTGTAAAATAATTGCAGAAATTTCTTGAGGCGTATATTCTTTCCCTTCAATCTCTACTTTATAATCTGTCCCCATATGCCGTTTGATCGATTGAATAGTATTTGGGTTGGTGATAGCTTGACGCTTTGCTACTTCCCCAATTTGACGTTCTCCATTTTTGAATGAAACAACAGAAGGGGTTGTACGGTTACCTTCAGGGTTTGGAATAACCTTTGATTCGCCACCTTCCATTACAGCTACACATGAGTTAGTTGTACCTAAATCAATACCAATAATTTTTCCCATTTTCAACATCCTCCTTCACAACGTATGTAATTACTGATTAACTTTCACCATTGCTGGTCTGATTACACGGTCCTTTAATTGGTACCCTTTTTGCATCGTCTCAACAATTTGGTTTGATTCATAACCTTCTTCTTCTACTTGCATTACTGCTTGGTGTATATTCGGATCAAAAGTTTGACCATCTGTTTCAATCTCCGTTACACCTTCGTTTTCCAATACTGTCTTCAATTGTCGGTAGACCATTTCTAGACCTTCGACAACACCTTTTGCTGCTTTATCTTCAATTTCTACTTGAAGTGCTCGCTCGAAATTATCTAAAACCGGTAATAGTTCAGTTACTACCGATTGTGATTTGTATTTTAGATCTGCTTCTTTTTCTTTCTTGGTGCGTTTTCTAAAGTTATCATATTCTGCTTGCACACGAAGAAGTCGCTCTTGCAACTCATTTTTCTCTTGTTGCAGTTTTTCAAATTCTTTATTACTTACTGTTACTTCTTCAGATTCTGCTGATTCCTCTTCTGTGACAAGCTCTTGTTCAGCATCTTCAACTACTTCTTCTTTCACATCTTCTTGTTCTTGTTGTTTTACGTCTTTTTCTTCCATCCCTGTCACCTCCTAAAATAAAGCCATTGTATAGCAAAACACATTTTTACTAAATAATCAAATTTTATACACATACGAGAAAAGAGTACGGGATTACACCATACCCTTCTCGTATTAGTACCACGAATTGAATTTTTGACTTAACCTGTTTGATAAAACATTCAATATGGATACAACTCTTGAATATTCCATTCTTGTCGGTCCAAGCAATGCAATCGTTCCGAGCTGTTCATCACCTAACGAGTATGTTGCGGTAATCAGGCTACAATCCTGCATCGCAGCCAATTCATTTTCCTGTCCAATCGATACTTTAATTCCTTTACCAGATGTTCTGAGCAGACGCGCAATTTGATCTTCTTTTTCCATCACGGAATAAAGAGATTGAATCTTGTCAATGTCATGGAATTCTGGCTGTAACATAATATTGGTTTTTCCATCCATGTAAAGTTTTACAGGTTGTTTCTCTAATAAAGCTTCTTTCAAATAGGCATAAGTTGCTTCAAAATCGGAGCTATAACGTTGCAACATTTGGGCAACTTCGCCATACAGCTTCTGTTGCAGTTGGACAATTGGCACGCCTACCAAGCGATCATTTAAAATATTCACCATTTTCTCTAAATCTACAGTTTGCATTGTTGTTGGTACATTGAAATAGCGATGTTCCACATGTCCTGTATTAGTGACCAATATAGCAACTGCTGTATGTTCAGATAAACTGATAATCTGAATTTGCTTTAATGTTGTTTCAAAAACTTCCGGTCCTAAAATGATCGAAGTATAGTTCGTTAAATCTGATAAAACACGTGCTGATTTTTGTACAACTTTTTCGAATTCGATCATTTCCCGTTCAAATGTCCGTTGTATCATACCCATATCTTGATTCGATAAACGAAATGGTGACATTAAGTTATCTACATAAAAACGGTATCCTTTCTCGGATGGTACACGTCCAGAGGAAGTATGGGTCTTTTCAATAAAACCTAACTCCTCTAAGTCTGCCATTTCATTTCGAATCGTGGCAGGACTAAAAGAAATGTCTTCCTTCTTTGCGATAGCCCTTGATCCAATCGGTTGTGCCGTCTGGATGAACTCATCAATAATAACCTGCAAAACTTGTGTCTGTCTCTCTGTAAGCATCGATGATCACCTCTGTTAGCACTCTGAAACCTTGAGTGCTAAATCTATTAATAAATTATCAAATACCACTAAAAATGTCAATCAGGAAACTCATATTTAATTTGACCTTTATTAAATATCTCTGTCCAATAAAAAGGATTGAAATACCTCATTACCAAATGGCTTTCCTTCTTCGGTTAATTTAATAAACGTAGTATTCCGATTAATCCATCCTCTAGCCTCAAGCTGAGCTAATTCATTACCATACACTTCTTCAATATTTACTTGGTACTTTTCCTCGAATTTTGGTATTGATACTCCTTCACTTTTCCTTAAACCTAGGAACATCTCCTCTTCGATTTGCTCCTTTTTCCCGATTTTTTCTATATGAAGCACTGGTTTTCCTGTTTCATTAGCTGCTTCCACATATGTCGGGAATGGACGGATATTAATAATCCTTTCACCTGGTAAATACCCGTGTGAACCAGCACCAAATCCATAATAGTAATCATTGTTCCAATAAGTTAAATTGTGTTTACTCTCAAAACCAGGTTTGGCAAAGTTACTGATTTCATATTGCTTGATCCCCTTATCTCTCATTTCTCTACGCAGTAACTCATACATATCCGCTTCAATTTCTTCTGGCGGCTTAGTTAGCCTTCCCTTCTTATATCGCTGATAAAAGATGGTTTTAGGCTCAATCTGTAATGAATAAGCAGAGTAATGAGGCAGATCAAATTGTAGTGCCTCATCCAACGTTTTCTCAAAGTGTTCTATCGTCTGATTTGGCAGACTATACATTAAATCGATACTAATATTGTCGATGCCTACCTTTATCAAGTCATTCACATTCTGATAAACATCTTTCACACGGTGCAGTCTCCCTAACTGTTCCAACATCTCGTCATCAAACACTTGCACCCCCATCGAAATCCGATTAACTCCATGGTCTTTTAAAATACGTATTTTATCCTCCGTTAAATCACCAGGATTTGCTTCAAATGAATATTCTTCTACACTGGCAACATCAAAATAATAATCAATCATTTTCACCAGTTTCGTTAATTGACGGTTATTCAATGCCGTTGGAGTTCCTCCACCAACAAAAATAGTTTTCATTTTCTTTTTTGATTCTTGTATATTCGTTTTTATCTCATTCTCTAATGCAATTAAATAATCATCTGCCATCTTTTCTTCGTAAAAGAACTTGGTAAAATCACAATAATGGCAAATCTTTTCGCAAAACGGAATGTGAATATATACAGACGATACCATTGTTTTTCCCCCTTCCACGTACGGTAAAAACCCTTGCCAATTGACAAGGGTTTAACATTTGTCTAATCATCATCCATTTTAAGTACGGCCATAAAGGCTTCTTGAGGAACTTCGACAGAACCAACCATTTTCATTCGTTTCTTACCTTCTTTTTGTTTCTCTAGAAGCTTCCGTTTACGGGATATATCCCCACCGTAACATTTACTTAACACGTTTTTACGCATTGCCTTAATATTTGTTCTTGCGACTATCTTATTACCAATTGCCGCTTGGATCGGGACCTCGAACTGTTGCCTAGGTATTAACGTCTTTAATTTATCAGCAATTTGCTTGCCACGTTCAAAAGCAAAATCACGATGTACAATAAAGGACAATGCATCAATAGTATCACCATTTAGTAAAATATCCATTTTCACCAAGTCTGATATTTTATACCCTACCATTTCATAATCAAATGATGCATAACCTTTCGTCTGTGACTTTAATTGATCAAAAAAGTCATAGACGATCTCAGACAATGGAATTTCATAGACAACATTGACACGATTATCATCTAAGTATTGCATATCCTGAAATTCACCACGTTTTTTCTGGCAGATTTCCATCACTGGTCCGACAAAGTCGTTAGGCACCATAATCGTCGCTCTAACATATGGTTCTTGAACTTCTTGGACCGATTGATTGTCCGGCATAAATGAAGGATTATCAATATCAACTTCTTCCCCGTCTGTCTTCACAACCTTATAAATAACACTTGGCGCTGTTGTGATTAAATCTATACCAAACTCACGCTCAATACGTTCCTGGATAATTTCCATATGTAGTAGTCCTAAGAAGCCACAACGGAATCCAAAACCTAATGCTTGCGAAGTCTCTGCTTCATATTGCAAGGAAGAGTCGTTTAACTCCAAACGTTCAAGAGCTTCCCGTAAATCATTATATTTATCTGCATCTACCGGGTAAAGACCACAGAATACCATTGGATTTAAACGACGGTACCCCGGTAATGGCTCAGCTGCTGGATTGTTTGCCAATGTAATCGTATCTCCGACTCGAGAATCGCCTACATTTTTAATCGATGCGGTTAAGTACCCTACATCTCCTACTGTTAGTTGATCTTGTTGGACTGGCTTCGGATTAAATACTCCAACTTCATTGACCTCAAATTCTTTACCCGTTGCCATCATTTTAATTTTATCTCCTACTTTAACTGATCCTTCTTTCACACAAATATATGCAATAACACCTCGATATGGATCATATAAAGAATCAAATATTAGTGCTTTTAATGGCTCATCAGGATTACCTTCTGGGGCAGGAATTTTTTCAACAATTTGGTCCAATATTTCATCAATACCTATTCCTGACTTCGCACTAGCTAGAATAGCTTCATCACCGTCAATCCCAATCACATCTGTAATTTCTTGTTTTACACGTTCAGGATCAGCACTTGGCAAATCAATTTTATTAATAACCGGGATAATTTCCAAATCGTTATCTAGTGCTAAGTAAACATTCGCCAATGTTTGTGCTTCAATGCCTTGTGCAGCATCCACCACTAATATCGCACCTTCACAAGCTGCAAGGCTTCTTGATACTTCATATGTAAAATCGACATGCCCTGGTGTATCAATTAAGTGAAAAAGGTATTCATCCCCACCACCGCGATCATATTTCAATTGAACAGCATTTAGCTTAATGGTAATTCCGCGTTCACGTTCTAAATCCATCGCATCTAAAAATTGTTCTTTCATCTCACGAGACGTCAATGCTTTTGTTTTTTCCAAGATTCGGTCAGCTAACGTTGATTTTCCGTGATCAATATGTGCAATTATGGAAAAGTTACGTACTTTGCTTTGATTTCTAATGTTCGTCAATGTCATTCAACTCCTATGTTCGACCACAATACTAGCATTGATTATAGCAGTGAAAACGTGGATGTTCAACAGAAATATCCAACAAGAATTTATCATGGAGCTATTCGTCTGTAATACCCCACTTCAAGATGCAAGGAACACAAGAAAACTAAATGAGGAATAACAGACGCTAACACCTTGATTAATTCCGCTAATGATCAAGTCTCATTTTATCAATTCAGTTGTTAGACCCCATATTTACCATTAAAAAATGCCATCCACTACTGTGTAGGTAACATCGACAATTTGATCGAAAATAACTTTGACGATTTTTTCCCCTTCTCCAGCTGCCGAGTGTAAAAAGGTAGGTTCAGCTTTCTCATTTACCTGTACGTCTCTTTCCACTTCTTCAATAATTGTATCTCTATCTACTACCTCAACTTCCTCCTCTTCTACAGGTTCATTAATTACCTCTTCTTGAGGATAACTGACTGCTTCGCGCCCTTCTGACCTATCAATACCAATGTACATCCCTAACGAAAAAACTAGTGTCAACAACAATAGATAAAAGAAGTACTTCACCCTATTCATCCTCCCCACTTGATCCCGAAACTTTTTCTGCATCCCAGTAATATTCACTGAAGATTTCTGCAAAAACTTCTGTGGTGTTATACAACTCTTCCATTGTGTTATCGACCCCGCCAACTTCTATTGTCAAGGCATTTTCGGAGACATCTTGGTTATAAACACCATTTCTGCCTGCACCACCATACATCTCTACTCCACGGCTTAAGCCATAATATTTTTCATCCAATAACGCGTGTAGTTTCTCTGCTAAAGCATAATTCTTTTCATAATTTGGATTATCTCCACCTATTACAAACATAATCTTGGCATAAGATTTGCCATCTATCTCAATGGTTGTTAAATCTTTACGGATACTGTCACGGTGCAAATCAAACACAAAGTTAACCTCTTTATTGTCCGTTAGCGCTGCTTCGACTACTTCTTTAGAAGCTGTATAAGAATCTGAAGAATAATCCCATCCTTTTTCATTTAAAATAGCACCAATATCGGTCTCATCCACTTCTGCTCCTATACCATGACGTTTTAAATCTTTTGCAAGCTGTTCACTGACTTTGGTGATATTCACTTCATGATGAAAAGCATCATTTGGCTCATCTGTATCAGGCAAATAAGGTAAAAACGATTCACGATTATGTGTGTTATAGATATAAACAACATCCTTGTCACCTGTCGTTTTTTCTTGTTCCTCAACAGGTTTTTCCTCATCTTTTTCCTCAGGTGTTGTAGCTTCTCTTTCCTCTAAGACGATATCGAGTGGCGGTGTTGATTCTACCGTTAAGTTCGTATAATCGGTTCCTTCACCTGCAATTAAGATTTCCCGATCATACATTTCAAATCCAGGAAGTTCTCTTCCTAATAAACTTCTGACATCATGCATTCTGACATTCGTCCCTAATTCAAACACTACTTTCCACATATCAATTGGTGTTTGGTCTTCTGGAAGGGCTTCTTTGAAGATGCGATTTTCCATCATCATTAAAGATAAGAAATGGACTTCCGTTACATTGTTCGTCCATTTTTTAACTGTGTTAGAAGCAACGCGATAATTCGGATCAATACTTGTTAACATACCTACTAAAATAAACATCGCAAAAAATGCGGTAACAAATCCCGATATAATGATTAATAATTTATGTTTTGAAAATAAAAACACCCGTTTTTTTTGTGTTCGGTTAGGACGGCGCATACTTGGTCTCCTTTCTATCTCCTCTATCACATCTAGTAGATACTATGATGATTCGATAGAAAGTAGAACCTAATTTTACCTTGTATAATTAGCGAAATTTTTAACATTAACATTTTCATGCATTGCTGCATTCAATGCTTCTGCCAATAAATGAGCCATATCCTTTATATATCCGTCTATTTCCTTAGGGGTTACCATTAAATTATGTCCTAGAGGAGTCAGCACTTCTTGCATTAATGCACGCTTCTCTTGTTCATCTAATGCACCAATCATGCCAAATATTTTTTCTCTTTTTTCTATAGGTGGTAAATCTTCATCCGATAGAGAGCGCTCACCAAAATTTAATCCTGCCGGAGTCAGTGATTTAGAAGGTTCATCTTTTTCTCGCCACTCTTTACCAATATGTTTTAACACATAATCAATGGCATCGCTTGTAATGGTAACCGCATCAACTACAGTTGGCACACCGATAGCAAAGACAGGTACACCTAAGGTCTCTTTACTTAATTCTTTTCGTTTATTGCCAACTCCTGATCCCGGGTGGATACCTGAATCTGATAATTGTATGGTTGCATTCACTCTCTCAATAGAACGAGATGCAAGAGCATCGATAGCAATTACAAAGCCCGGTTTATATTTCTCGATGACACCTTTAATAATATCACTCGTTTCAATGCCGGTAACTCCCATTACGCCTGGGCTAATAGTCGCTACTTTGCGATAGCCATCTTGTACATATTGTGGTTCGTGAACAAATAAATGATTCGTGACAAGTACTTTGTCCATTGCCAGCGGACCTAATGCATCAGGTGTTACGTTACGATTTCCTAAACCAACGATTAATCCCGAAGCATCTTGTGCGACATTATTTTTATCCATTAATTCAAGTAATTGTTTCGTTACTACTTTTGCTGTTTCTTCTTGGGATTTTGTATCTTGTTGTTTTATTGCATTAGAATAAATCGTATGGTAGGAACCTGGATTCTTCCCTATCGCATCTGCGCCTTTCTCGTCGACTTCAACGTTTGTTACTTCTATATTTCCAATTTTCTTCTCACTTATGGTTACTCCTGGTATTTGTTGTTCTTTTTTTTCTTCTTTCTCAACATACATATCTTTTGCTTCTACCGCTAGATCTGTTCTTACTTCGAATGATTGATCTTTCACAAACAAACCTCCTCATGCATTTTTGTATAGTTTTACCGAGTAGTTCGAAAAGATACACGGAGGAATATTCCTTTGTAACAACAATTTTTATTGAAAACTTGTTAAAGCTTTGGTAAAATGTCATTTGACCTAACTTAAGATAGGGTAAGAAGCAAGATGGAGGTGAAGACATTGGCTAATATTAAATCAGCAATTAAACGTGTTCGTGTGAATGATGATCACCGTCAACAAAATCAAACCGTTAAAGCAGATATGCGTTCACATATTAAGAAAGTGGAAGCATTAGTAGAAAAAAATGATGTTGAAAATGCAAAGGCTGCACTTGCAACTGCAGTGAAGAAAATTGACAAAGCCGTACAAAAAGGACTTATCCACCAAAACAAAGGTAACCGTCAAAAATCTCGCTTAGCACAGAGAGTAAACGGACTAAGCGCATAATAAAAAACCACAACAGAGCAAACTGTTGTGGTTTTTTATTGTCAGAAAAGATTGAGTACACTATCCATAAACTGTGAATTAACGTAAATATAGAAAAGAGATATCCTCGGAAGCGCCGTTCTGTTCCGGGGAAAAAGTCTTCTCTTCCGAGGAAAAAGTCTTCCCTTCCGGGGATAAACGATTATATCCAGGGAAGGGGAGCAGGTTTCCCCGGAACAGAAAGGGATATCCCGGAAGAGAAGTCCTGTTTCATTACTTCGCAGTTTGTATTTTCTTGGAATCAACAACCTTCTTAAGACACAATCTTTCGTTTGGAAATCAGACGGTATAGTAACAATTCAAAGGCTAGTGATTTATCCATTTGGCCGGATTTTATTTGGGCATCCGTTTCGGTTAGAAGATCAATCGCTTCTTTCAATTCTTTAGTCTGAAATTTACTTTGGCGCTGAATCGATAACTTCGCAACATATGGATGAATTTTGAGCTGACTTGCCATTTGCTGTTGCGTATAGCCTTTTTGCTTCAATAACTTCACATGCAGCAACGTCCTGAATTGTGACGCCACAAGTGCAATCAAAGCAATTGGATCCTCGTTCATCTTTTCTAAATCTTTCGTGATATCAATAGCTTTCGCCAAATCGTTTGCCATGATAGCATCCATTAATTTCAATGCTGAACTGTTCTCTTGACTAGATAATAATAATTCTGCATCTTCTAGTCTGATTGCATTTCCTTCTCCTACATATAAGGCAAGCTTTTCCATTTCAGAATGGATAATCATCAAGTTAGTTCCAATTTCGTTAATAAAATATGTCATCACTTCGTCAGATATGGATACGCCATGCTCTTTTGCAATGGTGCCGATCACTTCTTGTATATTCCATTCCTTCAACGGTTCGCACGCCACAGTTTTGGCGGCCTTCTTAAGTTGTTTAACAACCTTTTTCCGCTCGTCCACCTTTTCATAAGGAGCGATTATTACTAAAACAGAATATGGTGCAGGATTTTGTATATAATCAATTAATACTTCAGGCTGATGTTCGATTTCTGATTTAGCCGGTTTTGCCTTTAAAAAATCTGCATTTGTAGCAATTATTATCTTTCTTTCCCCTAGGAAAGGAAATGTTTCTGCATCTGTCACTACTTCCTGAATCGAAATTTCTTCTAGGTCATAGATAGACAAATTCGTATCCTGTTCCTCTTGTTCCACACCATTTGAAATTAAGGCCTGCTTTAACGCTTCAATCATATAGGTTTCAGTTCCATGAAAATAATAAACAGGAGCGATTTTTCCTTTCTTCATTTCTTCGATACATGCCAAATAACTCATTCACTCATCTCCAAATATGTAACTTATTTCTAAAAAAAATTGTGTCAAACACAATAAAAAGTTGAAAAAAAACGTAATATGTTTTATTGTATAATAAGATTTAACTGTTGAAAAGAAGTGTGAATGTAAAAACCTATATCATACATATTAATGAAAAAGAGGGAGGCATTTTCATCCTTCCCTCTGCAATCTATATCAACGCAACTTCATTAGCCCTAGGTATCTAATCAAGCTGCGATATTTTCTTATATATAGATTGACCTGATACCCCAAAATATATAGGTGTTAACTCTTGCTAAGTAAGGGAATCCTGAGATATGGATGAAAAAATTTAAGTAATGCTAATAGACAATCGTTGATGTTACATTCAGACAGGAGTATGGCAATTCACTTCAAGTTAATATTTTAAGGAGGTAATAACAATGAATGAATTTGAAAAGGATGTTCAGTCTAAACGACATGACATTTTTGATGCTGGATTTGGGTTTGTTTTCTCATTTGTATTCTTTATGATTATTTTCTTTATCGGAGTTATTTTCGATGCAATTGGTTCATAAAAGGAACGAGGCTAACCATTTAGTCTCGTTTTTTATATTCTACTGTATATTATGGTAAATAAGGAAAAACTGTTCCTCTTTCTTCAGAGAATTTATAGATTAAGGCACCAGATTGGTCTGTTCTCATCACTTTCACATTAAATTTATCTAAATTATCTAATACTTCTTGATGTGGATGACCGTAACGATTATTTTCACCAACTGATATTAATGCTACATTGGCTTCTACCGCTTCTAAAAAAGGCGTAGAACTTGATGTATTACTGCCATGATGGGCAACTTTTAATATATCTGTTTTTAATTCTGGATATGCATTTACTATTGCTGCTTCTCCCTCTTCTCCTAAATCACCCGCGAATAACCATCTATCCTTACCAAATATGCTACTTAGCACTAGTGAGTTTTCATTTTTATCTGATTGCTTCCGAACGGGATAATAAACTTCAAATAGTTGATCTTTGAGTTCGAACGTATCCCCTGCCTTCACATTGACAAATTGAGTTTCCGGCACAATACGGTTATATTGTTCGATTATCTTTTCATCAAAATAAGGACTCGTGATTACATAGTCAACAGGATAGCCGGCTAGAATATATGGTACACTGCCGATATGATCATGATCAGCATGTGACAATATAATCGCATCTATTCTATTAATACCCTTAGACTTCATAAATGGATCGATTACCTGATCAAAAATTTCAGACGATTTTTCGGAATAATCTGCTGTCATCTTCCCACCAGCATCCATTATAAAAACTCCTTTTCTGTAGGGTAATTCTACAATAATTGCATCTCCCTGACCGATGTCCAACATCGTAATATACCCGTGGTGATCCAAGTATGGCTTGAGATTTATCATGATTAGTAACATCACTAATAACGAACCATATTGAAGCGATTTTCGCAATTGTTTCTTTTCTAAACAGGTTAAAAATAACCATAGAATTATATAAAAAGGAAGAAATAAACAAATTGGGAATTCCCCCATCAACCAAGGCGCCGGCATCCAATGATCAATTGTTGTTAAAGCGGCAATTACCGCTGTATGGATGTGCACAAAAATGTGATCTAATATCACTAAAACGACCGGCAAAAATGAAGCAAGCAGTATTAAAAATAAAATAGGTAATACTACTACAGTGAAATAAGGAATGACAATAACATTTACAAAAACAGATAATGGTTGAAATTGGTAAAAATGAAACAACTGTATAGGTAAGATAATGAGCATACTTATTAGGGAAATTCGAAGCACCATCCATAAATTACCAATAATTAACAATTTCCTTGATAATATGATCCCAAAAGTTACAATAAAACTAAATTGAAAAGCTATCGAATATATTATAAAAGGATCCAATATCACCATCATGATAAAAACAATACTCAACATATCGGTTATAGCAAACCGAACTGGTAACTTAGAAAGTGCAATGATAACAATCGCTAACAGACTGGCACGCCAAACAGAAGCTGATCCTCCTGCCATAGCGGGATAGAAGCACAATAAACAAGCGATTAAAAATTGTGCTTTTTCAATCGTGATCCGGAAGACAAATAACAGTAAAAAATATACGATAGTCAGAATTAAGCCTACATGTAGACCAGAGATTGCTAGTAAATGGCTAAGATTCCAATTTTGAAATACGTTTACAACATCATCTTCTAAATGTTCACGCTCTCCAAATAAGAGAGCTGCGAACCAAGCATATGTAAAAGAACTCACCTGATGCTCGATATGATCTAATACTTGTTGACGTAGATCATATATCTTTTGCCAGGGTGACTGTCCTTCACATTTACTTTTATCTAACGATTCGATCACAAATTGTTTCTCAATACCTTGTGAACCCAAATATTCTTTGTAATGAAATTGCCCTGGATTACGCGCTCCTGGAATTTTCTGAAAATTGCCGTGCAAGACACAAGTAGCACCGGTGCGAAATGAAGATAAATTGAATCGAAAATCTGTTTTAGGAAAATAATATACTTGGATAAGAGAATCATCAGAAGCTTGAAAGGTAAAGCGAAGAAATTGATTGTTTTGTTCTACTTGAGATTGAATATTTCCTTGGACATAAGTACTTGAGGTTTCTTCTGACTCATTTAGGTTTAAGGAAGGAATATGATAAAAAGAAAAAAGACTAAAAGCGATTAGAGAGGTAATAAAAAGTTTAGAAAATCGATGGATGTATACTAAAAAAATAATGATGACAGTTAAAATTATAAAAAAACATTTAGCACTCACATCTTTCAATAAAAAGCTCATGACATATAATAATACAAACCAATGTAATTTTTGATACAAGCAACCATCACCTCCCTTACATTACCAAGCCATTATGGTTTCAATGTTATATAGTGCTGATCTAATTCTACTTTTTCAACATGGACACCAGCTTCTTCAAATAATTCCACTGCATACGGATGATTCTTATAATCTTCAGCATAATAAACTGTTTTTATCCCACTTTGAATAATTGCTTTACAACAATTCAAACAAGGAAAATGTGTTACATAGATCTCCGCATTTTCTGTAGAAGCACCAAATTTAGCACATTGTAGTAAAGCATTCATTTCTGCGTGAATGGTTCGTACACAATGTCCATCAATCACATAGCACCCTTCGTCAATACAATGTACACTACCAGAAACACTGCCATTATATCCTCCAGCGATAATACGCTTGTCCCTTACAATGGTCGCACCTACCATTAAACGCTGACAAGTACTACGTAATGCTAACAAATGACTTTGTGCCATGAAATATTGATGCCAAGAAATTCTTTCCACTTAAAACACCCTTTCTTTTTCTCACATAATAAAAGTGTACTTGTCCAATAAGAAAGCGTCAATAACATTATGGAATTCGAACGTATTCCTCCAGTTTTTCGACTGTTTTATCTCCAATTCCAGAAACTTTTGTTAAGTCCTCCATTTTTTCAAAACTTCCATAAGTATCTCTGTATTCTACAATTGCATTTGCTTTTACTTCACCTATTCCTGGGATAGTTTGCATTTCTTCTATCGTAGCGATGTTCACTTTTACCTTTTGATCGTCACTTCCTGTATCTGGGACTTCTTGTGTTTCTTCAGGATTTTCACCTTTCGTTGGTACATATATTACCATCTCATCATAAACTCGTTCTGCAAGGTTAATCATTTGTTTATCTGCTTTATTAGTAAAACCACCTGCTAATTGAATTACATCTTCGACACGATCATTTTCACTAACTTGATATACACCAGGGCGTTTTATTTCACCTTTCAGATCAATTTTATATTCTGTTGCAACACTTTGATCCTCTTCTTCCTGCAGTTCAGCACTATGCTCCTCGAGCATTTGATCCGTTAAGTCGTCTTCTTCATTTATTGATGGACCTATTAATAACCACAGCAAAATTGCTCCAACTACTAAAACTAAATACCAATTTTTAAATATCCAAGACATGTTTATCATTCCTTTATCATAGAATAGTAAAGTTGTTCATAGGATAGTGTTAGAAATTATCCAGGAGGCGAGATGAAATGAAATGGGGTATAATTGGAACCGGCAATATGGGCGCAGTTTTAGTAACTGCCTTTCTTGAATCGAACGTCATTGATCAGGAAAGTCTTTATGTCTCTAATCGTACAGCAGAAAAGGCATATGCAATCCAAAAGAAGTATCCACAGATTCATGTAAAGGAAAACATCTTTGAGTTAATTAAACATGTCGATACGATTTTTTTATGTGTAAAACCAATAGACATGATAGACGTATTAAGAGAAATCCAACCAATTCTTGATGAAAAACAACTATTAGTATCGATAACAAGTGCAATGTCAGTGGAAGAAATTGAATCGTTAGTTGATTGTCAGGTGGCTCGAATGGTACCTAGTATTACAAACCATGCTCTAGCAGGTGTCACACTGTTAACGTTTGGCAGTAGATTAGATGCTTTTAGGAAAGAATTATTCATTAAGAGATGCCAACAATTTTCAGAACCAGTAGAAATTGAGGAAAACATTATGAGGATTGCATCAGATATCGTTTCTTGCGGACCTGCCTTTTTTGCCTTTTTAGCAGAAAACTATATCAAAGCTGCTACCAATCAAACAGAAGTTACTACAGAACAGGCAACACAGCTAATGGAAAAAATGTTTATTGGCTTTGGAAAACTATTATCAGAAAACCATTTTACTCTCAATGAGTTAATAGAAAAAGTATGTGTAAAAGGTGGAATCACCGGAGTTGGTATTGCATCGCTCGAGGAGAACATGAACGGACTATTTGAAGAATTGATTAACCAGACACACCATAAGTTTAAAGAAGACAAAGAGATGATCGCAAATAAATTAAAGTAAGACTTCAACTCGGATGTTACAATGATTAGTACGGTGATAAATAAGTGATGGAATTGGGCACCGAAGAAATATTACTCGGTGCCTGTAAATATTACCCGGGAAACCGCAAATTACGACTTTACTATTACTTTAATGTGTCGTAAAAAGTCATTTTTGTGACTATATGATATGTTCGGCAATGATCTTGTCTAACTTTCGAATATCAACTTTTTTATTAAGATTTAATTTAAAATGGCCAGATCTGGTCCATAATTCAATCTCTGCGTTTAAATCTAATTTCCCACCATTTTCTGTTGAATACATATCGATTGATTTAAATGGAATTGTATATATTTCCACCTTTTTGCCAGTAATTCCTTGCCGATCTGCAATGATGAGCCGTTTATTCGTTATAACTGCTATGTCTCGAACCGTTTTATATGCAGTATGTGCAATTTCACCATCAACAAGAAGATCGTGTATGTCATTAGGCACACTCACTTCATCATAAAATGTCCATTCCATAATGTGACTAATATCTGCCATTAATAAAGCCCTCCTTAAGCGTTAATCATTTCCACCCGGTCTCTCCCAGCTCTTTTTGCTTGGTACAATGCTTTATCTGCTTCCTTGTACATTTGTTCAAAACTAATTGGTTCATTAGTTGTGGTTAATCCGATACTGACCGTGATTTTCTCTTGCTTTTCCCCATTTATACTAATTGAACGTTCTGTTAGACTTTGCTGAAAGAGATTTGCTTGTTCACCAGCCTGCGCAGCATCCTTATGTAATAATACGCCAAACTCCTCTCCTCCAATCCTTCCAACAATACTGCAATTTTTTGCAGGTTTAAAAAATTCAGTTAAAGCAACAGCAAATTCCTTTAAAACTTGATCCCCAACGATATGACCATACTGATCATTAAATTGTTTAAAATGATCGATGTCTAGTATTAAAAAGGAAATAGGAAAATTTTTATGTTCTGCCATTGCATTGTATTTTTCAATAAAGGAATGCCGATTACATATATTGGTCAATGAATCATAGTGAGCTAATGTATACAAACGATTTTCTATTAATTTCTTTTCCGTAATATCGGTTAAGACAACAAGCTTGATATCACGACCATAATATCCAATTGGAACGATATTAACCTGCAGATAAATATATTCTCCTTCTAATTCGACCTTCCATTCAAAAGATGTTGATAAATGTTGATAAACCCCTTTCAAAATCCTTTCATCGGTAAATAATTGATCCACTTTCTGTCCAATAATCAACTCCTCATGCAGATATGGCATCCATCGTTTCAGTAGTTTATAGCCTGCTTGATTAATTTCTAAAAGATTATAATTAGGGCCAAATAACATAATTCCTTCGTCCAGCGATTCTAAAATTTGATGACGTGAAACTGGCCAAATGGAATTAAAATCATAACGCTTGAAAATAAAAATGAGCAAGACACTCATCAAGGAAAATGATAGCGCAACCTGACCTGGAATTTTCACAGACAATAATGGTAAAACACATAAAGAGACTAATGGAAGTAAAATAGCAATAGAAGATAATAGATGACTATTTCTGAGATGTGATGGCAGGTCATGCATATTTCTGATAAAAGTAAAAACCGCCAATAGAGTTAAGAATAATAAATAGGAAATGAAAGTAATCCCCAATGGTGTCGGCGTTATGGTGATTTCTGTTAATCCCCAAATAGTATCTATTTTCACGCTAGATCTCATCCAATGATGAATAGGATCTGTAAATATTAAGAAAATGCCCATCACTGCAGGTGCTCCCAAATAAATCATATACTTAATATTCTTGATAGCATTTGGCTCAGCTATTTCCTTAGCAAACCCAAACAGAAAAACTGGACATAAAAATAATGCAATTTGTTGGATATTCCTTAACCATTGCATTGCATTAAAATCATCGATGTATAATTCTAAGGCAGTAGAAATCATAAATAAGCTAGAAAGCATTAAACATACAGATAAAAATAAACGGACAAGATTACAAGGCTTTTTTAAGAGTGCAATCGACAAAAAAAATATAAAAAAAGCCATAATTGAGATATAGAGTGGATAAGGTTCAAACCATTGCATTACGCATCCCCCGAGTAGATAATAACCTTTTGAATTCAAACTATCATAACAGAATATTGGAATAAATTATCACTAGTGTATATTTTTGCTCGTTATACTATATACTATTCGATATGAATCGGCTATTTCCTGCAAAATATTTATAAAATATTAAAAATTTTATAGTGATAGAACTTATCATGTAACAGCACCCCAACTGAATAATGTCATTAATTGGGGTGCTTACTTGTTATTGCTCTTGCAACTGTTCCACTGTCACCATATATTTTTGTTCGGGATTTTCGATCGGGTGGATGGTACAATGACCTGTTCCTTGATCAACATGCTCAATATATACTTTATCGCCATTATAAGTTACATTACGCATATCAGGCGAATCCAAAATTTCTTGTGCGCGTTGTGCGTCCATTATTCTATCCTCCTTACCTCGTTATTGAGAATAGTTTACTATTTCTAGCTGTAAATTATGTACCGCTCTCTGTGGAATTATTTTCTTGTTGTTTATTCCTTTTTTTAATGGCTACACTGAACACCGCAATCGTTATTGCTCCTATTCCAATCGCAATTAGCATACCTAACACAAAATTATCAAAGACAAGTCCTAGAACAAAGCCTATAAGAATCGAATAAATAATTTCCATTATAATGAATCGTTTTACACTCATAACATGTCCTCCTTTTTAATGGATAATTTTATTACTATGATATCACGTTAAATTACTTTCCTAAAGAATGGAAGAAGATATTAAAAATTTCTCGCGATTTATGGATTGTTTAGTAAATTGATTAATATGTATTCAGAATAGAAACAGAAGGATTTGGTTTTGTAAAAAAACAATATTTTTTCTGGTGTTCGCTTTTTATCACTGGAATCCTTTAAGAAATGCCGGTCCATTATTACTTGGTAGTAATTATGAAATACTTGAACAACTTGACCATCACACCGGCTGCCCATTTCTCTTTCCGTGGGGTTTGTCCTTCAGCTAACTTTTTCGAGAATGGTTATATGCTATCTTCACTTATAAAAAGTTTTCTCCTCCTTGGATAAATAGTTATATCCAAGGAGGAGAATCCGATAGTATATGCAAATTATCTGATGATAAGCCCTGTCCGTTTTTAGTTTGCCTTTGCTTTTTGTGAAGCTGTTTTCTTTGTCGTTTTCTTTCGTTTCGTTGTTGTTTTCTTTTTCCCTTTTTGAGTTTTGTTTAATGATTTTTCGAGAGCTTCCATCAAATCTGTAACATTGTCTTTTTTTGCAGGCTCTTTTGCCGTTGAAACTTCTTCTCCATTTTTCTTCTGTTCAATAAGTTCCAATAATGCAGTACGATACTCATCATGATATTTTTCCGGTTCAAATTCTGTTGATAATTGTTCAATCAATAATTTTGCTGTTTCCAACTCTTTCTCAACAATATTTGCTTCTTCCGGTACATTTGGAACCTCTTGGAAGTCCCTAACTTCATCAGGATAATAAATCGTCTCCATCACTAATGTATTTTGATAAATGCGGACAACTGCTAAATGTTCCTTTGAGCGAATCGTAATTTTTGCCAACCCGATTTTCCCTGTTTCCTCCAGAGCTTTGCGCAATAAGCCATATGCCTTTGCCCCACCTTCATTTGGAGACAAATAATAACTGCGGTCAAAATAAATCGGATCAATTTCTTCTAACTTAACAAAATCCACAATATCGACCGACTTATCCTCTTTTTCTTCCTTTAATGCTTCTAAATCCTCATCCTCCAGAATAACAAATTTATTTTTCGTATACTCAAATCCTTTTACAATATCGTCTTGCTCCACTTCTTTTTCACAGACAGGACATACTTTTTCGTACTTCACAGGAGATTGGCATTCTTTATGCAAATTTCTGAGCTTTATATCTTTATTTTCCGTTGCTGAATGGAGCTTGACTGGGATATTAACAAGACCAAAACTAATGGTTCCTTTCCACATCGTATGCATCATAATCACCTCTTTATCAATAGTTTTTCTTTTTAGGACATAATCATGCAACAGTTTGTCAAAAATATTTCTGATAATTGTGTCTAATAAAAGGAGTCTATACTATGTGGAAACCGATGCTGCCTACACTTGTAAACGAAGCACCTTCTGGAAATGAGTGGATATATCAAGTAAAATATGATGGATTTCGTTGTGGTTTACAATGGACCGATCAGGAAGTTACCTTATGGAGTCGAAACGGTCATGACCTTAGTCGTTCCTTTCCTGAAATCATTTCGTGGTGCCAGCAACACAGTTCTAGATTCCAATCCTATTTACCACTTTTTCTTGATGGAGAACTGATCATTTCGATTACTGCCTATCGAACAGATTTTGAACAAATACAAAAGCGATCCAGAATAAAAAAGAATATAAACCAGTTAAGTCAAAATCGCCCTGCTACTTTTGTCGCCTTTGACTTATTAGAATCGAAAGCTCAAAATTTGCGAAAGAGAAGCTTTTCTACACGTGATCAATTATTATCCACGATTCTGGAAGGTATAACAGGAAGGATTCGCAAGGCACCTACTTTCGAAAAACTGGATAGTATTCTCGAAGTAGTTGACATCCATCAGGCAGAAGGAATGGTTGCCAAACAAAAGAAAGCGACTTATATAGAAGGAAAGCGAAGTAATACATGGCTAAAAATCAAAAATTTTCGAACCATTCCTGGGATTGTTACGAATTGGAATACCGAAAATGATTATTTCACGTTACAATATTATCACAACGAAACACTCAGCATTCTCGGGAAATGTAAGAATGGCCTAGAACAAGGTGAGAAAGAAACATTAACTACTTTTTTCAAACGTTATGGTCAGAAGGTTAATGGGACAACGTGGGAGTTAGATCCTTCTGTTTGTATGGATATAAATTGTCTGAGTGCTGAAGATCATGAACTCCGTGAACCGGTTTTTCATCAGTTTCGATTTGATATTAAACCAACCGATTGTAATCAACTTACGATCGATCAAGGATTGGCACAATTTCCATCAGCAGTTAATTTATCCCGTATAGAAAAAGAATTGTTTCCAGATGTTACGAAATTAAACTACTTGTGTTATTTAAGATGGATTGCACCTTTTATGCTTCCTGGCCTGAAGGATCGCAGACTGACATTAATTCGTTTTCCCGATGGAGTACATGAACATTCCTTTTATCAAAAACATCTGCCAGATTATGCCCCTTCTTTCATTCAAACTATCCCTAATAATGATGGGGAAATGGATATACTTTGCCAAGATCTGCAAAGTCTTATCTGGTTTGGTAATCATGGTGGATTGGAGTTCCATGTTCCTTTTAATAAAATCGATAAAGCAGATCCCGAAGAAATAGTCTTCGACCTTGATCCGCCATCATTGGATCAGTTTTTTATTGCTGTACGTGCTGCCCACTTGATTAAACAAATGATGGAACATCAGGGCTTCACACCTTTAGTCAAAACATCCGGAAGAACTGGATTACAAGTTCATATACCGATTCAAAATATGACGTACGATGAAACGAGAATGTTGATGGAGGCTACAGCAAAAGTATTGGTTGACTCTGATCCTGACCATTTTACCATCGAGCGCTTAAAGAAAAATCGTGGCAAAAGACTTTATATCGATTATGTTCAGCATGCCCCAGGAAAGACAATCATTGCTCCCTATTCGACAAGGGCGACTAATGAAGCAACTGTCGCGACACCGTTATTTTGGAATGAGGTAACAGAAACATTAGACCCAAGAAAGTTTACGATTCACATGATACCAACAAGAATTAAAGAGAAAGGCTGTCCATTTAATTTGATAATTTGACTTTGATCCGTTCAGCTATATTTTTACCCGTAACCCATATATGTACTTTATCATCGATTTCTTACACATCCTTCCCTTCTATTTCTGTTTGGTCAGTAATTTTTAGTTCAATTGGTGCATAAGATCGATCGTTGACATCTAATATTAGCGCTATAATAATGGTGTCAGGACTCACTTCTTCAATAAAGTAATGAAAATAATCAGCCTGATCAGCTAGAAATTCATCATTCACTGGTCTTGATAATCATATTTTTCCATGTCTGATTGACAGGCTATTAAAAATATCAAAACAATAACCATAACGCACCTTTTTCTTAATAGACTTAAATAATTCCAAATAACATCATTCCAATCAGATTAATGGATACATTCGCACTGATGTGAACTAGCCATGACGGCAATATACTGTCTGCCTTCTCATCTAATTTATTAAATAAGTAACCGGCAACAAATAAACTGAACAGGATGAGGATAAATAAGTAAATTGAAAACCAATCCGTCATCATCGCAATATGATAGAGAGCAAACATGCCAGCACTAAAAAGATAAGCTACCCACCTTTTTGTCATTTTTAATAAAGCTAAAAAGGCAAAGCCACGAAAGAAAAATTCTTCTAATAGCGAATTAACGAGTGCAATATAGATCGCAACAAAAAGGAAGTTATTTTTATCAACTGCCATGGTATCTTCCAACATAACAGTCACATTCGAAAAATCAAAAAAACTGCCAATGATCCAATACAACGATAAAATAATGATCGATACACCGCTTGCAAGAATAATTGGTAATTTCATATATTTCATTTTAGAAGAAAATAAATCTTTAAACGATAAATGGGCAACAAATCGAATATATAAGTATGGAATGAACAAGAAAAGCAACAGCTTACATATCGATTTAACTAAATATTTAGGAGCAATATATAATTCGATCACTGCCATCGCAAGACAAGCAATAACAACGAACAACATTAATCGTTTCAATTACCGACACCCTTTACTGTAATCAGTGTCATCTGACTCTGATTAAACATTCTCACATCTATTACACTCGTACCAAGACCACTATCGATGTATAATTGTTGACGTTTATTTAAATCAAATAATCCTTGATCATATTTCGGAAAAAAACCTTGCCCCGGAGCAACAACTGCTCCAATTATAGGTAAGCGTATTTGACCTCCATGGGTATGACCACTTAATACTAAATCAATCGCCTCTGGATATTTTGAACGTGATAAATCAGGAGCGTGTGATAACAGGATCGTCACATCCTCCTTATTCAACCCTAACATAGCAGGTTCCATATCATCATGATTGGTTGATGGATCGCCTACACCTACCAACTGAAAAGAACCCCCTTCCAGTTTAATGACGCGGTTTTGATTATCTAGTAGATGAACTCCCTTGTCGGCAAGGCCTTGAATAAATGATTCTCTCAACGGATTTTCCCATTCATGGTTACCAGTTACAAAATAGACATTGGAATTAATCATGGTTAATTTGTCCGCAAAGTCCAAGACAAACTGTAAATCATTCGTTTTCCTGTCAATTAAATCACCTGTAATAACGATAACATCCGCATCTACTTGTTCTATTTCATCTAATAATTTCTTATTATTGTCACCGAACTGTTTATTATGTAAATCCGTAAATTGCAACATAGTAAAAGATTGATCCTTATCCAACTTTGAAGTAGCTATCTCCAACTTTTCAACCTTGAATAAATTTGTATCATAATATATTTTCACCCCGCCACTCAAAACAATAACTAGCATAAATATCAATAAAAACATGCGACCACGCCTCATCTAACAACCTCTTTTATACAGATAATGTATTGTCATTTTAACATAAATGGATAGAAATGTAAGTTTGTAGTCGACATAGTTTACCTCAGTAAACTTGACATTTGAACATCTCTCTTTTTATCCATTTTTTGTTACATAAACCTCAATAACCTGTTACAGAAAAAAGAACCTTCATTGCCATTCATGCAACAAAGGTTCTGTTCTTTGTGATTGCTTACCTAATTCAATTGAATTCAACCGATATGAAGAGATAATCCATTAACCCCAGATTTCTTTTGTAATCTGTACAATGTGTTGGAGTTTGTTCCATTGGTCTTGTTCAGTTAGTTTGTTTCCATGGTGAGTAGATGCAAATCCACATTGTGGACTTAAACATAATTGCTCAAGTGGTACGTATTTTGCAGCTTCTTCCACTCGTGCTTTTATTTGTTCTTTGTCTTCCAACTCTCCATTCTTTGATGTAATTAATCCTAGCACCACACGTGTGCCATCATTTGGGATATGTTCCAACGGTTTGAATCCACCTGAGCGTTCATCATCATATTCAAGGAAGAAACCGTCTACTTTTTCCTTAGCTAATAGGGTTGGAGCAATTAAATCATAGCTTCCTTCAAAAGCCCAATTGGAACGATAGTTTCCTCGGCATAAATGGGTAGTGACAACAAGATCACTTGGTTTATCTTCTAACACGCCATTGACCACTCTTAATGCCAGATCAATTAAAAATTCTCGTGAAAACTCACCATCATTAAATGGAATGTCAGGTGAAGACAATCCTGCTATATAAACGTCATCAAACTGTAAATAACGCACACCAGCATTATAAAAAGCTTTAACTGCATCACGGTAAGCTTGAATGACATCTTTGGCATAATCCTCAATATCTGGATAAATACTTACATCACGAATTCCTACATTAAAAAGCTGATTAGGACTTGGAATGGTTTGTTTTGCCACCGCTCGACCATCTACTAATGCATTAAACTCTTTAAAATCTTGGATAAATAGATGATCAGGATTAAATGAGATTTTACCTGTATTTCGAATATTATATCGTTCTGTTTCTTCATTTCCATGAAATATATATCCTACTTCAGGTACATATCCTTCAATGCCATTTAAATGCTCTAAAAAGTCGGTATGCCAGAAACGACGGCGGAATTCACCATCTGAAACAAGACTCAATCCTACTTCAACCTGCTTATCAATGATATGAGCTATTTCTTTGTTTTCCACATCACGTAACTGTGCACTTGTAATATTACCTTCCTCAAAATCCTTTCTCGCTTTCAGTAAATTATCCGGGCGTAATAAGCTCCCCACATGATCTGCTCGAAATGGTGCTGTTACTGTTTTTGTTGTCATACTACCTCTCCTTAGAATGAAAATGAATTTGGTCAGCATATCTTACCCAGTAAGAAGAGCGCAGAGCGCCCGCTTAGAAACGTAGCGGCTGGAGCTAATCAACTGAGATAAAGGAATCACTGAGAAAAGCGAACCGATAGTGACTTATCGTAAGGCGATTTGTGAAGTCGCCTAGTTTCTCAGGCGCTCGGAGCTAGACATCTGCGCAAATTTTATACTTCCTTGTCCAGTAAAAAAAGGCCTTCTAAGAAGAAGGCCTTTACCATGAACGAAAGTCAATCTTCTTATCTATTGGAATTAGCACCGTGTCAAAAGTGACTGGTTGCTGAGACATCATAAGGCCAAATCCCTCCGTCTCTCTGGATAAGAATATATGCAATTTTTACCATACATACATCATACAATATGCAGTTGGAAAATACAACCCTAATTTTGAAAATGTATAACACGATTGTTAATCTTGTTTAAACAAATGAGATTGCTAACTTCTTACATTTTGGGACATAAAATTTATAGCTAACATTCGGGAAACAAAGAAAAAGAGGCTAACTAGTGACTTTATATAGTTAGCCTTCTCAATCTTTTAATTTAATTGTTTTCTATTTCTGACATATAATATCGTTCCAATGATCAGCAAGATGATACTTAATGCTATATTTTGGAATATGTTTGTTGCTGTATTTGGGAGATTAATGTTATCATTACTTGCTATTGGTGATTGTTTATCACTCTTCTTATCCTCTTGTTTACTACTTTGGTCTTCTGCTTCTTGTACGTTATTCATCTCAGAATTTTGATTATTATTGTTGTCGTCTTTATCTAAACCAGAAGTAGAATCCGAGTCATTAATAGAGTCTGGATGCTTCTCAGGTTTATTTTTATCCTTGTCCTTATCGTTCTCTTTGTCCTTATCTTTATCCTTATCTTTATCCTTATCTTTATCCTTATCTTTGTCCTTATCTTTGTCATTACCTGATGAATCATCTTCCCCTTTGACAAAAGACCAGATAGGTGAGCGACTCTCACCTGTATAGTTATCAGTCACTGTAGCATACCAGAAATACTGTTCTCCTTCGGTAAGGCCCACCCAAGTAACTTCAGCAGTATCTCCACTCGCGACATTTTCTACCTTACCTATTTCATTATCAGTATAAACATTCACTACAAAACTGTCCGTCGCAACTCGCTTTTCTTTAGCTGTTAAATCTAAATCAATAGTGAATTCATCCTTATTTGGGTATTCATCCGTATCATAATAATTATAATCATCCATATATGGTGAATATGTGTTCACATATATTTGATTATTATCTGTATCAAAATGTAACAAACGCATATAGCCTTGCCCACCTTCAGGTCCGGCTTGATAGTTTGCTAGCATCTGATATACAGTACGATCAGGATTGCCATCCCCATCATCATCGATTTCATCTACTAATGTTTGTGCTTCATGATAATGACCAGCTAAAACTGCTACAACATTTTCATTTGGAAGTACTACTTCTTGATATAGCTTTTCACCTAATGGATGACGTGTCCCTGTGGCCTGCAAATACTCATGGAACGTTAAGATCGCTGTACGATCTGGATGTCGACTTAATACTTCATTCAGCCATGCAATACCTTCATCATCAATACCCCAACCTAAATAAAGCATAATATAGTCGTTGCCATCAACAGAAATTAAGTCATAGTGACCACGGTTATTTTGATATGAACCACCATAATAAGGCTTATCTTTAAAACGATCTTCTCCGAAATAATTATAATACTCAGTATAGTCTTCTGTTTTTTGTAATACGTCGTGGTTTCCAGCTAAAACACCGTATGGTATTGCTGCATCATCTAATGTTCTCATATATTCATCTGCGTATTCCCATTGGTATTGTTGATCTGCTTCATCTACTAAATCTCCACTATGAAAAACATATTCAATCTTCATTTCTTCTTGCTGCTCTTTAATCCATTCCGTTTGACGCTCAAAAATGTGGGGATAGCTCTCAGAATAATATTGAGTATCTGACATCCAAACAAACGTATAGTCATATTCATCCCGATTAGCAGGTATTTCATCTTGAATCATTACCTGAATTTGATGATCATTACTATATAATGCAACTTCGACATCGCCTTTCAGAGTAAAATCCTCTTCACCGGCAATTTCATAATCAACGATGTCCCACTTAGTAGACTCCACATTCCATGCATACATCGTTACTTTTCTACCTTCTAAAGAATTACCGTGCCATTCTAATTCAACCAAATCATTCTCATCGACTGTATCATCAAGTGTTACGTCAAAACGGTGATATGGAAATTCTGTTGTTGCATCATGTACCAAATACTCACCATCTTTTTCAGCTACTAGTGAAATGTCCTGTTCTTCTAGCAATGTTGAGCCATCTATTTCATTTGTGTTTGGTGGTTCCACAGCGGAAGAACCTTGATAAGATACCACGGCATCTGTATCAGAAGGTTTATACTGGAACCCTTGATAGAAACCAACATCCATCTTGTCTCCCATCGGATCATTAACACGGACCTTTAAAGTTGGATCACCGTCTTGAACGTTTGATAGATTTTCCGGTACCTCTGGATTCTCTTCAACTGTATAAAAAGTAATCTCTTCTGTACCTTTGTTACCAATTTGATCTGTAGCCGTAATGCTTAACGTATGCTCCCCATTCGCAAGCTCACCTGATGAAGTTTCAAAAGGCAAATCTATCTCCTCTCCATCAAGTTTTGCTTGATAACTATCCACGCCAGCTACGCCATCCTCAATCTCTGCATCTATTATAAAGATACCTTTGTATGTTTCTTTATTTGCAACTGTAGCTTCAATATTTGGAGGTGTGTTATCTACGAGTACTTGTTCTTGAATGGTCTCTTTTGAATCAGTTACTTTTACTGTGTGCTCACCATCTGTTACTTCTGTTGTATTCCATTCATAGGCAATAGATTGTGCATGATCTTCCGTAATAGTAAATGTAAAACCCTCCGCAATCCGGTGTGTACCATCATCACCCATGTCTAACACATTTTCAGGATCTGGATGATTAGGATCTGTTAGAATCGTACCATCAGCCAATACGAGACGTACATTGCGTAAATTATAGTCATCACGATTCTCACCCGGGTCACCTTCCCATGGTGTAGCTTTGTTTCCGGCACGTATTGTAATCGTGTTTTCCCCGATTTCTAAATAGTTAGGATCTATCGGTACTGTAATCGTCTCCCATTGTGCCATCCAATCATCAAATATATGAATGATCTCATCACCAATAGTTACACCATTTTGGAAATAGGTATTAATTCCGCTCACTTCAAATGCGAAGTATGCTTCATGTTCTATTGCCTGATAACTTGTGGGCACTTGATTTCCATCAATAAGCATATTCATATTTTCAGGTTGATCCATATTGGATGTACCTTTTAGCACAAATGTTTCCTTTAATACTTGACCTTCTTCGACATTTAAACGTAAAGGACTATGATCCAAATTACTTTCAATCATTACTGTCTCTGGATTAGTAGTTGTTGTATTTTCACCGTCTGAAGCTTCAAAATAATATTCGACTTCTGTATTGCCAATCATTTCAGGAGCATAAATGCGATACGTAAATACTCCTAAGTCTTCTCCCTCTTCAATCAATGCTTTCTTATAATCTTCATTAGCATTTGTACGGTAGTAGATCGCAACTGTTTTTAATTCTTCTTGATCACTTGCTTCTGCTGTAACATCTAAGTCATCTGTCTGGTTAATGGTGTCAACACCCGTGATATCTTTTACAACTGGTGCTGTTTGATCTGCTTCTACCTGAACAGGTTCTGTTGGTACCTGATAGTCTTCCACAACACCAGGTGTAGCATCAATCGTTCCCGCACTTACCTTCTCCATGATATTCGAATCATCTGCTGGATATTTATAGACAATACCTTTATTCGGGGCAGTATCATCTGTTGTATCCAAATCATTATAATAAGCAACCGAATATTCGTGACCAATATTGGAAGCAATAATTAATCCACGCATACTACCATTTGCCATTCCAGCAGACTCTATTCTTACAATATTTTCATTTTCGATCAAATCAGATCCATAATTAGCATTAAAATCTGCTACAGTCTGATCATTATTCTGTCCATTAATGATCCAGAACACCAATGTTTCGCCTGCAGGAATCACGACATCATCAGGAATAGATGGCCAAATCACATCACTTGCTGGATCATTGCCGTATCGGTACTGCATTTTGTAATGTTCAAAAGGGATGTCTTGATTGGTATTATTATAAATTTCAATAAATTCATAACCATCAGCAGTACCTACATTTGTAGAATCAGGCACAATTTCCGTTACTAATAAAGGAGCCAAGCTTTGCGTATCTACTTCATCTTGTGAAACGGAAATGGTGAATTCTTCTGTTCTTTCTGTATTAACACCATCTGTTGCTTCGATATAATAGGTCAAGTCAGATTCCACATAAATCCCTGGAATTTCAACCTTATATTTACCTGGTTCCTGTGAATCTGATACCATAGATAAACTACGATATTCAGAGTCTTCATTTTTTACAAAAAGGGTTACATCGGGGATTGCCAGATTGTCAGTCACTTCAGCTTCAATTGTGACAGATGAAAAAGCTTCTGCACCAGTTACTGATTCATGTGTTATGACTGGAGCAGTAGTATCTTCTTCTGGTTCTTCGATTTTTACCACTTTAGACGGAACTTGCTCGTCGGAAATCGTCCCTGGAGTAGGATCTGCCAACGTTTCTAGTTTAGTCATTTGTGTTCCTTCGTATGGGTATTTATATCGAATGACACCACCATTATTATCATTATCTGCTCCATCATAATCTGCATAAATAACTTCTTCTTGTGATGCATCTCTTAAGATTAAAGCTCGATTTCCTCCATTTGCAAACCCAGGAAATGTCGTATCGGTTACTTCTACCACTTGCTCACTTGTTAGATTAGTAGAGAAATGGTTATTAAAATCTTCTAATGAATGATTCCCATTGTTATACCAGAAAACGAGTGTTTCCTGTGATTCAATATCTACCGGAGGAACTTTGAACTGTACTTCACGTCCAGAATCTGTGTAATAATAAATATGCGCATACTGATGAAAGGATAAAGTCTGGTTGGTATTATTATAAAGTTCAAAGTATTCGAAGTAATCTGTACCTCCCCCCTTTTGTGTTTGGTGAAATTTCAGTAATAAGTAAATGGGGATACTGCTGAAAATCCTCTTCAGACTCGTCGATAGACGTTACATCAATTGTGAATGTTTCACTATCTGTCTCAGGTAAACGTATACGTTGTTGCGGATTTACTGCTGTAATATAATATTCAAGTTCACCAGCTGTAACATTTTCACTGCTGATACTTGCTTCATATACATTATTCTCCATCGAGGTCATGTCAATTTGTTCAAATGAACCTTCTTCTGAACGGTAGTGTAATGTTCCTTTTACTTTATGTTCTGCGCTCGTGAGTTCTGCGGTTATGGTGATCGATTTACCTTCTTGTTGTTCTGTGATTGGTGTATGATCAATTTCAGGTTTATCGAGTTCATCAACAATTACTGTTTCTTCAGGAAGTTGCTCTTCTTCCACAGTTCCAGGTGTTGGATCAGTCACTGTTTGATATCGTTCCATTTCTATTGATTCCGCTGGATATTGGTATGTTACAACTTTTCCGGATGCAATTTCTTCCTCAAGGTAGCTGTTAGTTACGATATCCTCATTGTCATCTTTGATAACTACACCACGGTTTCCACTGTTATAAAAGTTCGTCCCTTGATAGGAAACTATTTGATCTTCCGTTAATTCGGTTGAATAGTGTGCATTAAAATCGGCTACAGTTAATTGTTCTGGGTTGTGCCAGAAAACAAGTGTTTCCCCTGCTGGAATTGATACTTCTGGGAAATCGAATTTTTTGTCATTAGCACTACCATCCGTATAACGCAGTGCGACGGTATAATAATCTAATAAAATAGCTTGATTGCTGTTATTGTATACCTCAAAGTATTCAAAGTTGTCTGCACCATCATTATTCGGCATAATTTCTGTTAGTAAAAGTGGTGGGAGTGTTTGATAATCAATTGTGGATTGCGCTTCCAACTTCTTGTCTGAATTCTCCTCAGTAGCAGCCTCTTCCTCGGTAGACTCAGAATCTTCACCAGAATTGGTTACTTCTTCTTGAGAATTCTCTTCCGAAGCTACTTCTTCATCAATGGACTCTTTTTTCTCGTTATCTTGTTGGCTTTCTGTCTCTGTTTCTTCATTATGTATTTGTTCTTCTTGTGTTGAGGATGAATCTCCTCCAACTGTCTCACTTTCTAAACTTTCTCCAGTTGAATTTGTTTCTTCTTTTTGCTCCGGTGCAGTCTCTTCTTGTTCTATCTCTTCATCTGTATTGGCATAAGCAACTGGGCCGTATGCAAAGACATTTGTGAAAATTAACAAAAAGATAACAAGAAGCGACAATCTACTTGTCCATTTCTGTCCCATTATTCGTCATCCCCTTCTAATATTAGATACTCTTTCACTATACAAGTTAAGTGTTAATTCAAAGTAAACTACTAGTAAACTAATGTAAAAAAACGTTATATTTTGAGGGATTACTACTCATTAATAACCTGAATGAAAGATAGGCAATATATCATTAGCGAATTTAATCAGGGTGATAAATTATAGGATCTTTATTGTAAAAAGAAAACACTTGGATAAAATTCAAAATTTAATCCAAGTGTCTTGATACGTTCTGCTAATTACTTGTCTCACAACAGCACTCCTTTTTGCTTAAAGCCGAATCATCACATCGTTAGAAGTAAGATTATAAATAAGTCCTATCATCTTTTTGTAATTTCTTAATTTGATTTAACATAGCTTGATGACGTTTTTCTTCTCTAGTCTTACCTTTCCATTGTGTAACTTTAGGAAATTTTTTTCGTTTGATGAGATCGGTGCTTTCCTTTTTGATTTTAGTCATGTCTTCCATCTCTCCCCATCAATCTTCTTACTTTTTAACAAAAAAAAATACAACCCATCTCCCTTATCACATTAGTTAGAAAGAAAAGGGTCGCTTCTCCATTATAACTTTTTTAATGCTTTTCGCCTTAACTTCTCCAAATCTTTCGTATATCGGGTTTTAGATGCCTCCGCTATTTGTGTAATTGGTGATTTCTTACGATTTAGAATATCACTCAAGGGAGTGGTTTCTTGGTATAGTGTATTCACATTATGTGATTTAAGTTCCTTCTTTTCATCTCTTTTTAAATTGGCTCCTATCACTGTCTCAATCACAAAACTCCTCCTCCTCAACTTCTTTACATCAACTTACTTAAATTACCTCGACTTTAAGATACTCTTCATCATTTTACGGGAATAACTCCCGATTTATTACTTTTTTATTTAATTTGTCACTAATTTTTCATCTTCAAGAAAACAGAAAAGACAAGCTAGATTGGTGATAAATAATGCATCGATCTCATAAACTCTTTCATGTATTTCCTCTATAAATAAAATAAACGTATGATTTTCGCCTACAAAAGCAGGGCATATGTGTGCCATACCTTTCCCATGTTTTTCTTCACGATCTAATGCCACAATATCTCCGTTCCATAATGTTTCCATAATTACCTTTTCAATATTATCTTCATTGTCTATCACCAAGTTGTCCAGCATACTTTCCCAATCCAACGTGTGTGTTTGCTTAATCGTTTGAATCGTTTTTATAAAAATATCAATAGGTTCATACTCCGTTTCAAGATCTTTCGGTTTCACCTCATAAAGGTGAACACGTAAACCAAAAGTATCTGCATAGTAACTGAGAAATAAATTAAGTGAATCTGGAAAATCAAGCTGTTTTTTATCAATATCGGATTTAATAAATGGAGCGATTTGCAGCAATTGGGAGAAATAATTTAACTTATCTTGTTGCTTTTCTTCTATCAAACTATTCTCTTGTATATATGTTTTTAATGGATCATAGCTTTGAAATTCTGTCTTCCAAATCTTCTTTATTGTTGGCGTAGAAAATACAAATATATCAATAAATACTGCCATTCCAGCTAATATCACTAGTTTTTGCCAATCGTCAATAGAAACGATTTCAACTAGCCACAAAGCCCCTATCACTAAGACAAATAAAAAATACAAAGTTTTCCTATATTGATATAGGTTTTCAGTAAAACGATTATCTTCTTTATCATGGAAACTCCGTAAACTTTGGATGTACACGAATAAAATAAACAACAGGAGAACCCCTACCAGAATTGATATAATAACAGTTTCTTTCTCCATCTTTATTCACACCCTCTCTCCTGTATAGAAGATAGTTTTTTCCATAAACACGTTAATGCCCTATTTTTTCCAAAAGTGCTTATTATAGTATATGCTCGATAATTTCAATTCATTCCTTGACTAAATGATTATCAAGCAAAAAAAACGAGTTAAAAAGTGACGAAACTACATACACTTTCTAACTCGTTATAGGACTTATAGCCGTCTTCCATACCTACCTGAGAAAATCTTTTAATCTAGCAATTTTTTTAAAAATATTTAATTTAAAAAGGATAAAGATGATAAAACACCCTTATCCTTTCGCAATTAAACTATTATCCCCATATTTCTTCTGCTACCTCTTTGATGAGACGAAGCTTTTTCCATTGTTGTTCTTCAGTTAAAATATTCCCTTCCTCAGTTGAAGCAAAACCACATTGTGGACTGATGCATAAACGTTCTAGATCGACATATTTTGTTGCCTCTTTGATCCGAGCTTTAATGGCATCTTTATCTTCTAACTCACCTGTTTTAGAAGAAAATAAGCCGAGTACAACCAATCTATCATCAGGCACATGAGCTAATGGTTCAAATCCTCCTGAACGTTCTGTATCAAATTCTAAATAATATGCAGATACATTCTCTTTCGAAAAAAGAATATTTGCAATCGGATCATAACCACCTGATGAAGCCCAAGTAGAATGATAATTTCCTCTACAAACATGTGTGGTTACAATTAAATCCTCTGGTAAGTTTGCAAGAGCTGCATTGTTTACTCGTAAATTTAATTCACCAACTTCTTGTACATTTGCACTGCCATGTCTGCTTGCCCAATATTTTGGATCTACTAACATCCCCCATGTACAATCATCGATCTGAAGACTTCTGCACCCTGCATCATATAAATCTCTAATCACCGTTTGATAGGCTTTCGCTATATCTGTAATTAGCTCTTCAATATCTGAATAGATAGTTGCAGTAACATCACTGTTCTCCGGCCTTTGCAATTCAGCCAAAAATTGTGCTGGAGCTGGAATCGTTTGTCTCGCGATTACATCATCGTGAGCAAACTGATTTACAAAAGCAAAGTGCTCAACAAATGGATGATTTTCACCACTGATTCTACCAGTTAAACGGGCTGTTTCAGGTCTTGTTTCTTCCCCGTTAAATTGGTAACCTTGATCGATAACTTCTTTTTTGACACCATTAAGTCCCCACATAAAATCTAAGTGCCACCAGGAGCGACGGAATTCTCCATCTGTTATTGCTTTTAATCCTACTTCTTTTTGTTTTTGAACAAGTTCTATGATACTCTCATCTTCTACTTGTTTCAATTCTTGTTCAGTTATAGTCCCTTTTGTAAAAGAAGCACGTGCTTTTTTCAATTTTTCAGGTCGCAAAAAACTGCCTACATTGTCATAACGAAATGGTGTTACCGTTCTTCCTGCTTGAATTTCCACTGTCATTTTCTTTCTCTCCCTTATGTTATTTCTTATGTAAATGTACAGAAAGTGTAGCATGAAAGGTTTACTATTAGGTAACACTTAAAATCTATCCTTTGCTATAGCTTTATCCTATAGCTGAAGTAATTCCTCTGCAATGGTTTCTTTTAAATACTGTATATAGATGTTGGCCATCGGACTTGATGTGACATTTTTATGTATAATATAGCCAACTTTAATCCGCTCCTCAATCTTAAGTGGGACAGAGATAATATTATCGCCATTTAATTTTTTGCTAATGACACCTGTTGAAATGGTGTAACCATTAAGACCGATAAGCAAGTTAAATAATGTCGCTCGATCTGTAACATGGATATTTTTAGGTCTTGTCAATGTGCTTAAAATCTCTTCTGAGAAATAAAACGAATTATATTCCCCCTGTTCATAAGAAAGGTACGGGTAGCTTTGCAAATCAGATAATGTTACATACTCTTTCTCAGCTAGTGGGTTGCCAGAACTGATAAAGACATGTGGTTTCGCTTCAAACAATTCATTAAAAATGAGATTACCTTCACGTAAAAACTTTTGTATGACCTTTTCATTGAATTCATTGACATATAAAATACCAATTTCACTACGTAGATTTTTTACATCATCGATGATTTCATATGTCTTGGTTTCACGTAGAGTAAATTCATATTCATCACGCTTATAATCATGTAATAAGCGTACGAAAGCACTAACCGCAAAGGCATAGTGTTGAGCTGATACCGCAAAATGCTGTTGCGACGATGTATTCGCATAACGATTTTCCAACAGTTCTGCTTGCTCTAGTACTTGTCTTGCGTAACCTAAAAATTTCGATCCTTCCGGTGTGATAATGATTCCTTTATTCGTTCTGGAAAAAATAATAATTCCCATTTCCTTCTCCAGCTCTTTAATTGCATTAGATAAACTTGGCTGACTAATAAATAAATTCTGGGCAGCTCTGCTAATAGACCGACTCCTTGCTACTTCAATTACATATTTCAATTGTTGCAATGTCATGTTATATTCACTTCCTATTTTTTTATTAATCTTATTTTAACAGGTAAACGAAAGTTGAGAAGATGATTTTATTCACAAAAATTGAAACATAGTGATATCTGATACGTAAACAATAATAAAGAATACTTCACGAAAATATATTCAGTTAGCAATATAGGAGGTATGAACATAGTGGAACACAAAGGTTGTATTAAATGCGGAAGCACTAGAGCAGCACAAAAAGAAGTAGCAATGACCGGAACAGGTCTCTCCAAAATGTTTGATGTTCAAAATAATCGATTTCTTGTGGTATATTGTGAGGACTGTGGTTACTCTGAATTTTATAATAAAGAATCTACTACAGCATCCAACATTTTGGACTTATTTTTTGGCTAAACTTATTATAGGGATGTACGTTCATCCCTATATTTTTTATGTAATCCACATCTTTTGTTAAACATTAATTTTCTACAAGAACTCTAGTTAATGAAATATATATTTAACTTAGAATCCTTTCACTCTCACCTAAATTGAATAAATCCCTTTTCATATAGTAAACATAATAGTATGGATACATAACCTAAACATAAGATAATAAAGGAGGGATCACGAATATTTAACCAATTTAAAAGATTACCTACAGAACTGAAGTCAATAAAAAAAACATTACAGCAAAAAAAAGATTCCTTTACTGACTTCGACAGTCTTACAGACGCTGAAGCAAAACTAGTACAATTTATCAAAGGACAGACAAGAGAAAATAATCTGAATAACCTTACCAGGACGAAAGCATATCTTGCATTTTTTAAAAGAAATCCTGAAATCGAATGGGCATTTCTGGCACATATGGTATCCCGAAATGCCGGATGGAACATGACTGATTTGAAGGGGAGCCTATTGACAAGGCTCATAACTAAAGAGCAGAAAACTTATTTTTTTGCTTTTTTAGAACGGAGTAATTGGCTGATTTTTCATGACGCCTATCCTCAATTGCTGTTATATGAAGAAAGTAAAAAAGCAAACAAAAATTTATTCTATTTACTTCCACAATTCGGTATTTCTTATTTTATGAAGGTGATGTGGGATCATTATTATCAAAAGAAAGATAATTACCTGATAACTGTCGCACTTATTATTAACGAACAAAACTATATCGAAGGCAGAGTCATTCAGAACAAAGAATATCATGCTACATTGTTGGAGTCGTTAGAATTTAAAATGCAGGAGTTATTGCAACTGAATCAAATACTGTTTCCCTTCATAGATGGAAAGCAAGTTAAACTAGTCGGGCAATCTGTACATCAATTTGCTTCTTTAAAAGAGCGGATTCTATTAGGTAAACGATTGTATCAATTATTATTTAATGATAATTTCTTCTCAGACATTTATGATATGGCACGGAGACAACCACACACAGGGTCAAGGCAAGACTACTGGCCAGACATTTTTAATGACATCAACGAATCCAATCCTGACGAACCTTTTCAGCAAAGGATAGAAGGATGCCAATTAAAACCTGGAGCAAACCGTTTGTACAGTCCTTCATTAGAGAATGCTTGGAGTAATGTTGAACAGCAACCAGCAGAAAAAGGCGACTGGTATTCCAATTGGAGAGTGATTCACTATTTACAAAAAGATCCTTCCAAAGTAAATGGAGATATTCAAGATGAATATTGTGAATCATTGGAAAAGATGGAACTTGCTATCCTTGCTAAAGAACCACTAAGCAAATAAATGTAACCATGATTAAAAGACTTCCAATACCATGGAAGTCTTTTGATTGTATGGAAAGAAAGAATAAAATCAGTGTAATGACTTTGTTAAGCGAAGTAGTTATTTTAAAATGTTTGATGTATAACCCCACGGAAAGGGAAGTTGGCAGCCGGAGTGGTGGTTAAGCTGTTCAAATATTCCATTATTACTAATAAAGTAATCGACTTCTATTAGCATTTAATAATGGACCGGCGGGGTTTGCCGTTTTTTCTTAGTTAATACGATCAATAAATCTTACGTTTTTCGGGAGATCTTTTGAATTGGATCCCAAACACTGTTAAATGGCGGAGCATATGCCAGGTCAAGGTCTTGCAATTGTTGAATGGTCATTTTATTGAATAACGCCGTGGCCAATACGTCGATCCGTTTGTCGACACCTTTCCTTCCGATAATCTGACCCCCTAATAATTGGCTCGTTTTCTGATAAAAAATTAACTTAATAGTTAGTGTTTTCGCTCCTGGATAATAACCTGCCTGATTCGTGTCATCTCTTGTTTCAATCTGATAAGGTATGTTCAACCTTTTTGCTTCTGTTTCTGTGATTCCAGTTCTGCCTAGATCTAAGTCAAAGAATTTGATAATGGATGTGCCTACTATCCCTTTAAACGTGATGGCATTTCCAGCCATGTTTGCACCGGCAATTCTACCTTGCTTGTTGGCAGTAGTACCTAATGGAATATAATCATCCACCTGTTTGATCATATGATAATGTGTGGCACAATCACCTGCAGCATATACGTTTGGAATCGAGCTTTCCATGTAAGCATTTACCCGAATCGCACCTTCCTTGTTCATCTGAATCCCACTACTTTTTAGAAAGTCAGTATTCGGTTTTACTCCAGCACTTAGCAGAACTAAATCAGTTGAATATGTACTCTTGTTGGTAATAACTGCTTCCACACGTTCTTTACCAGAAAAACCTGTTACTTCTTCCTCTAACTTAATGTCAATCTGATGATACAATGCTTCTTTTTCAATTAACTTTGACATATCTTCGTCGAAAATTTTCGCTAATTGATCGCCTCTTTGAATTAGTGTTACTTCTTTTCCGATTGATCGAAAACTCTCTGCCACTTCGAGTCCTATATAACCTGCCCCAACAATGGTGACATGTTTGATTTCTTCTGTTAAATCAGTCATTAATCCATCTGTATCTTGTAAAGTTTTTAATGTATGAATTCCTTCTAAATCAATTCCTGGCCATTCAGGCAAAATAGGATCAGCGCCTGTGGCGATTAACAATCGATCATATTTTAAAGTAAAGGATTGATTCGAATCTAGATGGAAACCAATGACCTGGTGGTTTTGCGAATCTACTTTTGTCACATTCGTATATATTCTGGCATCAATACTATACTTTTCTCTAAACGTTTCAACCGTCCTCGCAATAACATCTTTGGTAGACGGTACAAGTCCATTGATTACATATGGTAGTCCACACTGCCCATATGAATAATCTTCACCACGTTCCAACACTGTGATCTCCGCGGAATCATCTGTTCGCTTAATTTCCATCGCTGCACTCATCCCTGCCGCAACTCCACCGATTATAACGTATTTCATCCAACAACTCTCCGTTCTGAAATAGAAATTTCAAATGCCTATTAGTATTATACCCGACTATTCTTATCCCATCATTTAATCAGCTTTAATTTTGTAGCTTTGATAAAACTGGACATATATTATCTAAGGAAAAAGAGGAGAATCAACCGACAGATACTTTATTGTGAGAAGTGTCATCAAGACGTCACCAGTTCTTCAAACTGTTAAATTTCTGCTTATCTTCAGACATGATGCCTTTCCCTTTATTCCTCCTGCCTATTTGCCCATTATACTATCAGAGTTAGTGACAAATCAGCAAAGTATTGCTATAATGACATTAGTTAAAGCATATACTCATACTAAAAGCCCACAGCGGTAACTGTGGACTTTGGATAAGCGGTTCCCCCAGAAGGGTTCGGCTATCTGTAAGATAGGCCTCACCTAGTCACTTGTCAGGGTAAATAGGGAGGTCTATTTTCGATTGATCATCGAAACGATCAAAGCGAGTAATGCTATCAAGAAAGTTCCAAAACTAAACAACACCATGAAACTTTCATACATACCCAGAGGCATCACCTCCTTCCCCGGAGATTAGCCGACCTTCCCTAAAAGAACATTATCCAACTTTATTGTAACATACGCACTAAGCAAGAACATACATGCTTATCCCTTCCTACCTTATTTGATTTAAATATCTTAATCACTAAGAAATTGCTTGCAAGCGTTGTAGAGAACTACTAAGCAAGCGCATATTGGTTTTATTCTTTCCTTGGAAGTAACAAATTCTCATTTCAAATTACTGAATCGATTGAAACACAAAATAAAGCAAAATATAAGAAATATCTTTTTCTAATATAAAGTAATATGAAAGAAATACATTATCAAGAGGTGAAGAAAATGAGTTTAAGATCAAACAATATTTTCGTAAACTTACCAATTAAGAATTTAAAAAAGTCTGTTGAATTTTTTAGTGCGTTAGGGTTTGAGTTTAACCAACAATTCACAGATGAGACGACAACATGCATGATTGTTAATGATAATATCTTTGTTATGTTGTTAGAAGAAAGTCGTTTTCAAGCGTTTACTAATAAAAATATTGTGGATGCAACAAAAGCTACAGAAGTATTAATCGCTTTATCAGCTGAAAGTCCAGAGCAAGTGGATGAATTGGTGAATAAGGCTATAGAAGCAGGCGGAAGCCACGCAAATGAGAAACAAGATCATGGCTTTATGTATGGTTGGAGCTTTCAGGATTTAGACGGTCATATTTGGGAAGTATTTTATATGGATGAGAATTATGTAAAATAATTAGCAAAAAAGCTGCCAACAAGTTTTTATAACTTGTCGACAGCTCTTTTTTTACTAAAACATATTTGATTTTTTTACATTTCTACAAATTTGCTACCAACAATTTAAATATTAAAAGAATTATAAAAATTGCATAATCAGCTATCTAAAAACCCTTTTAATTCTTCTCCAAGTTTTTTTACATCTTCATAGCCTTTTTGATATAAATCCATTAGCTTCTTCTTGTTCTTTTCAACACGTCCAACAGTCAATTTCTCTGTTGGAGAAATAATGAAGACATTTCCCTTTTTCTCTTCTTCAAACAAATAGTTTAATCTGTCATTATATTCTATATGCCTTTTTTCCAAAGCTTTTAATAATCCTGGGTAGTCACGGTACTTTCGTTTTATGTACCAACTGAATGATTGCGGCTTTTTAAAGTAACCTCTATTTCTCGTTAAAATCACTACATTTTTTCTATTACCATCTTTTTCTGATTGCTTAATAGGAAGTGGTGCTGAAATACCGCCATCCATTAAAGCACGGTTATCATATTTGACAATAGGTGCTACCATTGGCAAAGAGCTTGATGCACGTAGAAGTGTAAGCATATCATTAGCATAATCTGATTTATGATAAAATAATGGTTCACCCGTTTTACAATCTGTTACACCTACCACGAATTCTTCCGTTGCTTTATTAAATGTTTCATAATCAAATGGAACCAAGTCATTTGGTAACGTATCAAACAAAAAATCCATTCCGAATAATTCACGCTTTTTAATCCAATTTCGGAATGATAAATATTCAGGGTGGCTGACATAATCGATATTGACTGTTTTGTTTCGTTCTATTTGACGAGCAATATAGGATGATCCATTACAAGCTCCTGCTGAAACGCCAATTACATAAGGTATGTAAATTTCCTGCTCCATTAAATATTGTAACACTCCTCCTGTATATACTCCTCTGCTTCCTCCACCTTCTAAAACCAATCCAACGTCTCTCATTCTATCGCCTCTTACTTTCCTATAATTTACAATACGTACATGATACAACAGCTATTCAATCAAATCCAGTTTTGAATCTTGTATCATTTATAGAAAGGATTATTTTTCATTTTATAAAAATATATAATAGCAATGTTGAAATAATTGATTTATTATATAAAAGCGCCCTAATAATTTCAAGATCACCATTATTAATCAGTAAAAATAAAATGAATGAGTGTCTTGTTTCTTTTATCGTGGTGTTAATTGTCTTTGTTAGACTCTCAGTTGACAGAATCATACTTCAAGCAAATTGTTTCTATTATGTTTTATTTAGTGTACGATATTTATCTGTATAGTAAGAAGGTGAAGGGATTATTATGAAAAAAAATCGATTTCGTTTTTGGATTTTAGTTAGCATTGTTGCTGTATCTGGTTTTAGTCAAGGTATGCTTTTACCATTAATTGCAGTGATTTTTGAAAGTAGTGGTGTGTCTTCTTTTTTAAATGGTTTAAATGCAACAGGCTTATACATCGGAATCCTGTTAGCTTCCCCTTTTATGGAACAACCGTTAAGAAAATTCGGATACAAGCCATTAATTATAACTGGTGGACTGCTTGTACTGGTTTCATTAGCATTGTTTCCTTTGTGGCACTCCTTTTGGTTCTGGTTTTTATTACGTTTATTGATTGGAATCGGTGATCATGCACTTAATTTCGGAGCACAGACATGGATCACTGCATTTTCGCCGGAACAGAAACGGGGTAGAAACATTGCTATCTATGGTTTATTTTTCGGGATTGGTTTTGCTGTCGGGCCATTAATGGTCCCCCTAGTAAATATTAGTGAAAGCTTGCCATTTATACTCGCATCTGGATTAAGTCTTATTGGCTGGCTGTTTTTATTTGCACTTAGAAATGAATTACCGGAACAGGATTTGCGGATGAGCTCTTTCAAAAATACGTTTAAACGGTTTGCACAAGCGTGGAAATATGCGTGGGTTGCATTTTTGCCGCCGTTTGCTTATGGTTTTTTAGAAACATCACTTAATGGAAACTTTCCTGTCTATGCGCTACGAATTGGTATTGAAGTAGAAAATGTATCAGCATTATTATTTGCGTTTGCAATCGGAGCAATCATCTTTCAACTGCCTCTCGGGATGTTAAGTGACAAATTTGGGCGAAGAAAAGTATTAACAGCTGTACTGTTGCTAGGTTTTATTTGCTTTTCCGCAGCGGGATTATTAGAGCAATCTTTCTATGGCTTATTTACTTGTTTATTTTTAGTTGGAATGTTTGTTGGATCCATGTTTTCTTTAGGAATTACCTATATGACAGACTTAATACCTACAGAATTATTACCAACGGGTAACTTGTTATGCGGCGTATTTTTCAGCTTTGGCAGCCTGGTAGGTCCATCTGTCGGCGGCTTATTTATCCAATTTGTAACTTCTGTAAGCTTTTTTTATTTAATTAGTGCGCTATTCTTCATTATTTTTGTGATCATCGCAGGGAAGGGTAAATGGAAACAGAGATAACTTTCCCTTCCCTTTTCCACTGAGAATATTCATCTAAAAACCATAAGTAATAGTAGGTTTGTTTGTTCCTTAATTTTTTCACATTAGTGTTTCTGTAATAGATAAAAATGGACTTTATTTCCCCATCATTCACCCATTCATATAAAATATAACTGCATATATTATCAACACAACAATCAATTTCTCTTTGCCAAGTTTCTTCTATTTGAAAACAAGATAAAAAATGCCTCTTATCATCAATGACAGAGGCATTCTGGTACCTTTTTAAAATGGGGCACAAAATAAAAAAAGAACTAATAATAATATGGGAAAAACAAGCTGCGTAATAAGAAAAATGGAAGTCTACGTCGTCTAAACCTGCGAAACCTTCTTGGAAAATAGCCATAATCATAATCATAACCATAACCATAACCGTATTGCCGTTCTGCTTCGTCCACTCTTTCCATATCTCCAACTGGAATGAGTATGATGACACCGTCATCATCGATGTTTTCAATAATTCCCTCGATTATTTCTCCTTCCGTTGTTTGAAATTGCATAAAATAAAGATGGTAAGTTTTGCACATTTCATGCATCTGTTTTTGATAATGATGATAATCCATTTGTTGAGGCTCCACCATTTGACCATATGGTTGTTGATGGTGTGGATTATGATGATGTGGTCGCTCTTGATACATGCTATCACTCCCTATGATGTTATTCATATCTAAAATATTCAATTTATCCACTAATGTTACAAAGTACAGATAAAATTATTAAAACTATGGGAATTACATCTTGAAATATAACGTATGAGACACCAATTTTATTACACACTATTAATGAAGTAATAATCTAAGATTTTTAGCATGAAGGGTGTCATTGATTGTGCTTTTATTTATTGGTCAAATCATCATTCTATTTATTATTTATGTTGTAGCCATTCGAATTTTAGGAAAAATTGCATTAGCACAGCTTACACCACATGACTTTGGCGCATTATTTTTTTTAGCGTATATACTTTTTGGTTCAGTAAAAGTGGATGGTATCATCCAAGGCATAGTCGGAGGCATTACAATCATCGTACTATATTTAATTATTTCAAAATTGAGCCTTAGGAATAAGTTGGATAGACTGCTTATTGGTGAGCCAACGTTTTTAGTCAGAGACGGTAAATTAAATATTGATAGTTTACGAAAAAGCCATTTTACGTTAATAGAACTATTAGCAACTATTCGTAACGCTGGTTTTTTTGATATTAGTGAAGTGGATTACGCGATTCTTGAACCAAATGGAAAAATTAGTATCCTACCCAAAAAAGATAAAGTATATTTAACACCTTATCACTTAGGATTAAATACAGAGGATCAAGGCTTACCAATTATAGTCGTTATGGAAGGCGAAATACAACACAATAACTTAGCCATTATGAATAAAGATGAACGATGGTTGCGAGAAGAACTTACTTCTCAAGGATATGATCAGCTTGCGAAGATATTGTACGCTACAGTAAGAGATAAGGATTATGACCTTAAAGTTTATACCGAACAGAAAGATACATATTAAATTTTATAAGTACCTTCCAGAAACCATTTTAAAAGAGGGCATTCACTCACAGCTTGAGAATGCTCTCTTTTTCTTTAAATAAATACTAAGAATACATGGGAAGTATTTCGACGGCTTGTTATTAGTGTAATTCTTCGTCATTCTCGTCTAAGTTTTGCATATTACAGATTTGATCACATTCCCAACAATAAATTTTACCTTTATAATGAACACCATCTAGAAAGCCATCTTTACAATAAATCGTTTTATCACATTCTGCACAATGTCCTACTTTCTCGTCCACAAGGCAATACCTCCTGTTTATTAAAAATGGTATTTATCAGGAATGTCAAAGCAAAGTGAAATCTTCATTTATGATAACAGTACAGTTGAACCAGTCCTCATCCCTCTACCAATTTGTATTTTTTATTCCCAATGTATTATGAAGTCTTGCGTGGAGTGTATCTCCTTTTCTATTTCTTTAAATTCGATAACAATAACGGACTAGTTAAGCCCTTTTTGCTTCTTTTACTCTACTTCACCTCATCACACTCCCACCAGAGATCTTCACTGATTCACCAACTATGTTTTGTGCAGCATCAGTTAATAAAAAAGCAATCGTATTTGCTACTTCTAAAGCTGTGGTTAAACGCCCTGATGGTATACTGTTTGTCGCATTTTCTAACGCTTGTTGATAGGAAATGTCATTTCTCTCTGCCTTCTTCTTTAGAATATGATGCGCCATATCAGTATCAACAAAACCTGGACAAACAGCATTTACTCTTATGTTATACTCGATGGCTTCCAATGCCATGGACTGTGTCCAGCCAATCATTGCAAATTTAGTAGAAGCATAAGCAGTGTTCCCATATGTTCCTCTCAGACCAGATAATGATGCAACATTAACGATATTACCTCTTTTTTCTGAAATCATTTTCTGATAGATTTCCTTTGTTAAACGGAAAGTTGAAAAATAGTTTATATCCATCAACTGCTCGATCACATCAGTTTCTAACTGTTCTACAGGTGCTCCTCCACTTACACCAGCAGCATTGACTAAATCAGAAATATAACCTAGCTTTTCTTCTGCAGTTTGTATCAAATTGGTTCGATCTTTTTCCTTTGTAATGTCTGCCAATACAACACAAAGTTTGTCTGCCGATGCAAGTTGTAGTAAATCCTTTTCAAGCTGACAAAGCCTATCTTGATTTCTGCCTGTGATTGTCACCTTAGCTCCCATATTTATGAGCACTTTTGCTGTCTCATAGCCTATTCCACCAGTAGCACCAGTAATGAGTACATGCCTATCATTCATTGCGTCTATAGCAAAAACTGTCATCACTTCTTCCCTCCATTTGAACAAGATTGTTTATATTTTTATGATAAGAAAGTATAAATATTGCGTAGATGTCTAGCTCCGAGCGCCCAGAAACTAGGCGACTTCACGAATTGCCCTACGATAAGTCATCATCGGTTCGTAAACTCACCGTGATTCCTTTATCTCAGTTAATTCGTTCCAGTCGCTACGTTTCTAATCAGGCGCTCTGCGCTTTTCTTATTATGATAACTGGTTTTAGCATCAATTCCAATTATCTGAATAGTCGTAAGATATTCAAAGATCTGAAAGAATTGGCTTATCGTCAAATACTTTATTCTAAAAAAAGACCACCCAATAGGTGGCCAGTTGATTCTAAACTTTCACTAAAATCAAGTTAATTCGGGCATTCAATAAACTTTTTCAAACCAAGAATCACCTCTATTTCATTTTCTAACTTTTCAAGTTTCTGAAAATCCTGTTTTGCTTTCGAACCTTTTTCTGCACTATCTCCCAAATAATGTTCCACCTCTTTGACTAATCCGTCCTCATACTTTACCCAGATCGTGCAATACGGTTGATCTGTTGCAAATATGGTAGCAGATGGATAAGTAAAATGACGAAAATCTATCGACCGTAGCTTCTCAGCTAATTGCCTTAAGCGTCCCTGGTCAATACAGAACACTTCCTCACCAACGTGATACACATGCATACCTCCGAACCACTTGGCCGCACCATTACAATTTACGATCACATCAAATTCAGGGCAACTTCCATAACATGTTGAGCGCGAGAAAATGATTTTCTCAAACAAAGTACTTCGCCCCCTTTAATTGAAACGTGTTTGTTTATTACAAACATGATTATAGAGGACAAAGAGGCAATAAGAATGTCAGTTGAAAAAAAATGCTAAAAAATAGCTACCTCCCTTCACTATCAAAAAGGAGGTAGCCTTCAAATTCTTTAGCTATTTTTGAAGATTCTGTAGCATTTGTTCAACTTCTAACTGAATTTCTTCCTTCAAATGTTTAGGTGCTATTACTCTAGCCTTTGTCCCCATTCCTAAAATCCATTTCTTAATAGATTGTTCACCGTTTAGTGTCGCCTTAAAGCGAATCGCATTATCAGGTAATTCTTCGATAATTTGATCGGTGCTGTAAATGGATTCTTTCACTTGATTAGAGAAAGGTGTATCAATAATTAATTCCACTTCTTGCGGCTCATGAATAAACCCCAAGTGCGGGAATTGTTTTCTTATATCAAAATCCTCAGGCATGTAGAAATTTTGATCTACCAAAACTACATCATGAATCCGGATAATTTTAAATGTACGCAACGCATCTTTTTGTTCACAATATGCCACACAATAAATATTTTCATCATAAACGACAAAAGCATAAGGATGTATTGTTCTTTTCGTGACAGCGTTTGTGGATGCCGCCTCATATGTAATCATTACCTTTTTACGATGGTTAAATGCATGATACAGCCTTTTATAATGTTCTGATTCATTGCCCAGTTCTGCATTAATTAAATAGTCATTGGCAAAATAGAAATGCTTGCTGCTTAACGCTTGATCACGCTGGGCTGCTTTGATTTTTTCTAATGCATTATCGAGTGTACTATCATGATCTGGTTGCTTGGAAAGATAGGATTTAATTGCGATTTGCAGTTCTTGTACCTCTGTTGAATTAAAGTTCCGTATTGGTAGGATTGACCGCCTGTCTAGAGAATAACCTCCGTTTACTCCTCGGACACTTTCGATATAAATACCTGCTTTCTCAAGTTCATCACGATAGACGCGAATCATACGAGGCTTCACTCCAAGTTCAGCTGCTAAATCATCAATTTTTACTTTCGGTCTTGCCATTAAAATCTGAATCATACTGAGACAATTACTTAGTTTGCCCATAAAGCACTTCCTTTTTCATTAGTATATAAATTACATAAGACTATTTTACCATGAAAATAGGCACCATCTTTGTCATAATTCAAATTATTTAAGATTGTAACGCACATCATGAATTGTTTTACGAAGTTTACATGCTATTTTCAATTCAATTAAAAACCTGTTAAATCGGTTTAATTTTTAGATTTGGAGGTATAATATGGGTATCCAAGCTATTTAAAGAAGTTTAGAGTAGGACATCCGAAAAATTCATCAGTGACTTTACATATTTCAGACTCTAGGAGGTCTATCCATGTTCCAGATTAATTCACTATTTAACTTTAAACGAAATAAACCGAAACAATATGTCGGCTGTGTCAGGAACCCACGAAAGCCGAATGAATTTCATAAATTATTAGCCAAAGCCTGTGCCCATTATGATTTACTACACGCCAAAAGATGTTGATATGGAACAACATCAAGTAACTGGGAAAATACTTGTTAATGATAAATGGGTGACAGAAGTTACGAATGTTCCAGTGTTTAACGACCTAGCCACATTATGCTTCAGGCACAAAGAAGTTACTAACTATTTACGTCAGGTGAGTACAATATCGAATGACCTGATTGGAACGAAGACAAAGCAGTATAGATTAGTTAGGGATGGTAAAACCTTCAAAGATATTGTGATACCTTACATTACAACGAATCAGCCAGAAAGTATTATGGAATTTTTATCCAAGCATCCAATGGTCATTTTAAAGCCGAGTAGAGGGATGAGAGGTGAGCATATCTATAAAGTTACTGTATTAGATGATGGTCATTATCATCTGATTCATGAGACAAATGAAGAAACGCTCACTCATGATGAAATTTTTCAATTCCTGTATGGTCTTGTCTCCAAGAAAAAATATATATGTCAGAAATATATTGAAACAGTAGATGAAAACGGGAAACCTTTTGATGTCCGTATTCGTTTAGAGAAAAATGTGTACGGCAAATGGGAAACAGTCGTTAATTTAGTTCGAATTGCCGGTAAACAAAAAATCGTATCTAATGTAGCCCAAGGTGGTTATGTAGCAGAATTAAGTTCATTTCTGCAAGTCAATTATCCTGAAAACTGGAAAGCAATTGAGAAGAAGATTATTCAAATTGGAGATGGACTTCCTGGTCATATTGAAGAATTGACTGGTAAAAACTTAAGTTCTTTAGGGATTGATGTAGGAATTGACCCCAATGGAAACACCTATTTATTCGAGATTAACACTTCACCCGGTACCGAGTTTGCTATTGGTGAGATCGCCTTGATTAAATCCGGTTATTATTATTACAAAATGAATGAAATCAATAATGCTAATAAAAAAACTCAATCTATGTAATAGAAAAAGAATGATCCTTGCATTGGTAAAGGGTCATTCTTTTTGTCTGATGTATAACTTCGACCTGTGTTGGAATCCTAAAAGATAATTAACAAAGGCGGTGAAGTTTAATGAAGGCTGTTACATACCAAGGGAAATATTCAATAGCGGTAAAAAATGTCTCTTTTCCAGATATTCAACAACCAGAGGATGTTATTGTTAGAATAACTTCGACAGCTATATGTGGTTCGGATCTACACTTATATCAAGGGAATTTCCCCCTGCCTATAGGTTATCAGATTGGACACGAACCAATGGGAATTGTTGAAGAGGTAGGTCCTGATGTAACAAAAGTTAAAAAAGGGGACCGTGTAGTTATACCATTTACCGTTGCCTGTGGTAAATGTCCTTATTGTGAATCACATCACGAAAGTCAATGTGACAACGCAAATCCACACTATGACTCTGGTGGATACTTAGGGTACTCTGAGAAGTTTGGTAATTATCCGGGAGGGCAAGCAGAATATTTACGCGTACCTTATGGTAATTATACTCCCTTTCTGGTACCAAAAGATTGTGAATTGGATGACTCCTCTCTTTTATTTTTATCTGACGTATTACCGACTGCCCGCTGGAGTGTTGAAAATGCTGGAGTAAAAGCTGGTGATACCGTAATTGTCCTCGGGTGTGGTCCAGTAGGATTGATGACGCAACAATTTGCCTGGCAAAAAGGGGCTGAACGTGTCATTGCAGTGGATTATATTCCTTACAGACTAGAGCATGCTAAAAAGCATCATCAAACAGAAGTATTCAATTTTACAGAACATGATGATATGGGTGAGACATTAAAAGAAGTGACAAAAGGTGGTGCCGATGTTGTGATAGATTGTGTTGGTATGGATGGGAAAAAATCGCCTTTAGAATTTGTGGAGCAAAAATTAAAGCTGCAAGGTGGGACACTTGGACCTATTCAAATCGCAACAAAGGCTGTCAAGAAATGTGGAACTTACCAAATTACAGGGGTGTATGGCGGCAATTACAACCTCTTCCCTCTAGGTGCATTTTTTGCAAGAAATGTACAACTCAAAATGGGACAAGCTCATGCCAGATCTTTAATGGAACCCATCTACAAACAAATTGTCAGTGGTGAAATTGATCCAACAACCATGATAACACATGAGCTTGCGTTAGAAGAAGCTGCTCACGGATACGAAATCTTTAATCAAAAGAAAGATAATTGTATAAAGGTTGTCTTAAATCCATAATGAAATCCAGCTCTGTCCTTTACGGAAAGAGCTGGATTAATTAGTTTATAATTTCTACTTCAGTTGGTGCCTCGTATGATGTTTCTATGGAACCATCTTTTTGTTTATAATGTTTTACCTTTATTATACCATATGGGGTCGGAAAGGAACCTTCCACCCATTCAAGGTCTCCCAATGATGGTGTAATTTCAATCACTTTACAGCCTGGATCGTTAATCTTAATTCCTAAAATGTGCTGCGAGAGCCATGCTGTTGGACCAGATGCCCAACCGTGACAAAGACTATGTCGATAACCGACATAACAATGGTCACCATATGTTCCGTGTACATCAATTTTGCCTTGTGGTGTTAGTTGATCGATACGAGCAGCATTTTGAAGCCAATTGATATCAAAATCCTCCCAGAAAGTCGTAGCACCTAATGATAACATGCCACCCCAATACTCTCTAATTAAATCTAATGCTCCTGAAAAATCCTTTGCCAAAGCTTTTGCTTGAAGAATATAATACCCGTAAAAAGTAGATACCCCTTTTGCACCTGCCTTTGATAATACACTTTCATTGATTTGTACTGCTTCTTCTTTCCCACTCAATGCCAAGAGTGCTGCCGCTTGCTTACTATTTCCGTGGTTTGGCTTGTGACTAGTCAACTTCTTTAAATAAGATTCTCCACGTTCAGCAACTGAAAAATCACCTAATATCTTGATTAAATGAGTAGCTTTTTCTATAGCAAGCATAATTAATGCATGAACACCTGCATGTACTCCATTCTTGTTATGCACTGTTGGCCAATCAAGAAATGGATTAGGCATTGTGTTTGTTCCATTGTTATTAATATGTGATCCCATTTGATCAAGTAAAGCAATCATGTAATCTTTTTGGTCATTTAAATAGGCTTTATCACCAGTGTACATATACCAATCATGTTGAATGATCATCCACCAAGCAGAATAACTTGGGAAAGTGTTCATCCAATCAGGTAATGTTGTTCGATCTTTAACGAAGTCTAAGCTTTTTGGAACAATTTTTTCCGGACCAAATGCTGCTTGAATCGTAGCAACTTCCGGATGCATGTCACCAATCCACACCATACGATCTCGTTTTATCCCGTCCCATATATAATCCTGCATATTCAAGTAAACAGTATAAGCTCCTGTGTCCCAAATTTGATTCAACAATGGGTCACTGGAGTTGAATGATCCTTTTAAAGGTAGATCACGATGATAGAATATCGCCTTGATCGTATTAACTTGAATAAAGCAATCTTCTTCTAATAAATCTATTCGAACAAACCGAAAACCGGTATTACCAATTTCATTCATTCCTAAAAAACTGATATCTAAAATCTGATCACGCATTGCATGGTCATTGGTAGCATTCGTCTCTCCGCCGATATCACTCATTGCTTCCATCGCAGATTCTCCAAATCGAACACGAACTTTTACACGTTTAATCAGTTCTCCCCTTTTGACACAATTCCAGATTGCTAATTGGACTCCACCATGAAGTTCGATTCCAAAATCCAATAAAATTCCCGGGGTTATTCCATCGTTTCTTATGATGACTGGGTTGTCAGGTGTAATAAGGACCTGGGAATCTTTTTCTTGTAATAATAACTCTTCGTTTTCAAATGTATCACCTGCTGTTTTCCATACAATCCTCTTTGGTGTAACATATTCGCGAATGCGATGATCCCTCTTTCCTCTTGACATCGACTTCATGTAATCCCTCCCTCCTTGTGTTAGCGTTTACATAAAATTATAAGGATTGGGACAAGTTGTGGTTAACTTGTCCCATTTTTAAATTCATGCTTCCAGTGCCTCTATTACTTTTTTAGCAGTACTTCGACTTGATTGCGGGTTTTGCCCCGTAACTAAGTTGCCATCACGGACAGAAAAGTCAGACCAGTTTTTATCCTGTTGGAAATCCGCTCCTTTTTCACGGATTTTTCTCTCTAATAAGAATGGCATATGTTGGTCTAATTGCATTTCCATTTCTTCACTATCCGTAAATGCTGTCACTTTCTTATCTTTCACTAGGGGGGTACCATCTTTATAAGTAACATTCACAATTCCTGCTGGACCGTGGCACACAGAACCGATGACACGATCATCTTCAGCAAATTGTTGTAATACATATTGTAGTGTTTCATTATCAGGAAAATCGAACATCGTACCGTGACCACCTGGTAAGAATACTGCATCATAACCACTAGCATGTTCTTTGGTTAATTTAGTTGTTGATTTTAATTCTTCCTCTGCTTCTTTCCATTCTGGCTTATCTTCTATACTGTTAGGGTCTAACGCTACTTCTCCACCTTTGATACTGGTAACTGTGACGTCATAACCTTTTTCTTTAAAAACTAAATATGGAACAGCAAATTCCTCTAACCATAATCCTGTTTTATGATCATCTGTAATGGTTGTGTGATTTGTAACTACTATTAAAATACGTTTTGACAATATTCTTTCCTCCTTTAGAAGGTAATTGGCATGTGTTACTTTCATGCACATAGTAAAAATAACGGATATTAGCAACAAACGTCAAATGATTGAACAATGATGCCCCAAAATAAGTGTAAGTTTTGAATGCAATTATTGACATTTTTTTTTCTTTTAGAGTTTTGATGCTGCGGTCCATAATTACTTTGATAGTAATGGTGAAATATTTGAACAACTTGACCACCACTCCGGCTGCCCACTTTCCTTTCCGCGGGGTGGGCATCCATCACTAAGATCTGTTCAACAACACTAGTATGAAGTAACACAGCTGCTTTTATACTCACGGATAGCGATTTTTATTTTGTTCATTATAAAAATTGTCAACCTATTACTTATGACAAGAGTTGTTGCACCTTCTCAGAGTCGATTACGGAAACTCCTGCTGGAATAGCACGAACCGAAAATCCAATTTGCACCGTGTTTTTCTTTGCAAAGTTAGTTGAGGCCGTGGCCGCGGAAAGCGTAGTAATTAG
>NZ_WJEB01000080.1:0-266 GCF_010994085.1 Gracilibacillus saliphilus
TGAAAAGCATTGAGTATAGTTAAGTGAAGAAGGGCGCACGGTGGATGCCTTGGCACTAGGAGCCGAAGAAGGACGGGACAAACACCGATATGTCTCGGGGAGCCGTACGTAGGCAGTGATCCGAGAATTTCCGAATGGGGAAACCCTCTACTCGTCATGGAGTAGAACCTATACCTCAATTCATAGGGTATAGGAGGCAGACCCGGGGAACTGAAACATCTCAGTACCCGGAGGAAGAGAAAGCAAACGCGATTTCCCGAGTAGCG
>NZ_WJEB01000081.1:0-542 GCF_010994085.1 Gracilibacillus saliphilus
TCTGATAAGTTTTATGAAAAAAATGGAGATGATTTTGAATCCATTACATTTGAAGATTATAGTGTAGAAAATAATTATTACATTAGTCATGACCTTACTTATAAATTCCATGGAAAAGAATGGTATGATTTTAGGTTAGATAGTAGATTGGAGGGGCTATCTGATTCGGTAGGTTATAAAGGTGAATATACAGAAATTAATGGAAATGATACAACAATATATTATGCAGTACAAAAAAAGGTTTTGAGTCTGAGAATGCTACTAGAACAGTTTATCGAACATTTTCTTATATATTACCCAATCAAGGAGATTTTAGCTTAGAATATATTTTTTCTACATCATGTTATGATGAAAATGTAAGCTGTAAGATTGACCAAAAAGAACAAGAAGAGATCGCTTTAAAATTAATGAAATCTGTTCAATTTAAATAGTGAGAGTAAGGTGGGAATGATTATTAGTACCATTCCGTTTTAGTTCAAAGGAATTATTTTTACGATAAAGCATTAGTTCAATAATCCTCTTTTTTGCCAATTTCCAATTTC
>NZ_WJEB01000082.1:0-536 GCF_010994085.1 Gracilibacillus saliphilus
TCTGATAAGTTTTATGAAAAAAATGGAGAGAGATTTGAGTCGGTCACATTTGAGGATTATAGTGTAGATGAAAATTATTATATTTCTCATGATTTGACATTTAGTGTTTATGGAGAAAAATTTTTAGAGGGGAGTTTAGGGTTATTATCATCTAAATTAAGTTATGAGGGTGATTATCAAGAAATGGAAACAAATGCTACGGAGATTTATTATGCACAAAAAAGTAAGGAATTTGAGTCATCTGAAGGAAAAAAATGACTGTTTATTGGACGTTCTCTTATATTATACCAAAAGGAGGAAAAGTAGGTTTACAGTATATATATGGAGCAAATTGTTATGAAGAAAATGACAGTTGTACCATTGATCCAAAAGAACAAGAAGAAATTGCTTTGAAATTAATGAAATCTGTTGAATTTAAATAGCGGGAGTAAGATCGGAAGTGATTATTAGTACCACTCTGATTTAGTTAAAAGGAATTATTTTTTTATGATAAAGCATTAGTTCAACAATCCTCTTTTTTGCCAATTTCCAATTTC
>NZ_WJEB01000083.1:0-236 GCF_010994085.1 Gracilibacillus saliphilus
CCACTTCTTTTCGCAAACATTATATGGGTACCACCCATCGAATCCTGTACGATCCGAACTTCCGGTATTTGTTCCTTCAACCACTTCATTGCATAATTTACTGACCATGGTTTTGGAGTTTTCGGTACTGTTGCGGGTGGTTTTGGTGTTGGGAAGATCGTGGAGAGGCTGTTTTTTGCCTGCATGCGATCTACGGCTACACTTGCTCCACCGGCACCTAACATGAATAGGCTTTG
>NZ_WJEB01000084.1:0-290 GCF_010994085.1 Gracilibacillus saliphilus
TGAAGCGAACCTATATAATCCATATTCTGTTTCATTAGTATATCAAAACCTTTTAATATTAAGGCATAGAATATTTATTTTCTTCTCTTCTAATTACTCATCACTTGCTATCCAATAACTTTTCAACTTTTCACCATCCCGTTACGCAAATTACAATTTATGTGACGATTTTCAAGCGAATAGCGAGTATCATACGACCGTCCCTAGTAAAAATACAACCCAAAAATTAATGAGCCAAATACAGTAAAAGAACGCTCTTTCACGTTACCTATTGTTTATCGCCTCGAGCT
>NZ_WJEB01000085.1:0-493 GCF_010994085.1 Gracilibacillus saliphilus
TACCAGACTGCTCCACCCCGCGATAATAAGGAATGTATTAATTTTTAAATGGTGGAGGATGCAGGGCTCGAACCTGCGACCCCTTGCTTGTAAGGCAAGTGCTCTCCCAGCTGAGCTAATCCTCCTAAGTAAGTGGTGACCCGTACGGGATTCGAACCCGTGTTACCGCCGTGAAAGGGCGGTGTCTTAACCACTTGACCAACGGGCCTATATTAAAAGTGGCGGAGAGCGAGGGATTCGAACCCTCGGTACGGCGTTGACCGCACACACGATTTCCAATCGTGCTCCTTCGACCACTCGGACAGCTCTCCATTGGCTCCACAGGTAGGATTCGAACCTACGACCGATCGGTTAACAGCCGATTGCTCTACCACTGAGCTACTGTGGAATGGAAGAAAATGCCTGGCAACGTCCTACTCTTGCAGGGGCGTGAGCCCCAACTACCATGGGCGCTGGAGAGCTTAACTACTGTGTTCGGCATGGGAACAGGTGT
>NZ_WJEB01000086.1:0-489 GCF_010994085.1 Gracilibacillus saliphilus
CCCCAATCATTTAGTTACTTGCTTCATCTACGCTAAATCGCCAAGTTACTTCTGTTGCAACGCCGGAAAGTCCAAGATTTAAAACCAAATCATAACTATCTGACTCATTTACATCAAATAGAAATTGTGCAGATGTTCTATCTCCACTTTCTAATGTTTCGTCTAATAAACCAATGGATTCATAGAAAGATGTGTTCTCAGCAGCTAAATCATCATTAAGGTTAATCAACCCTGCATTATATATTTCTTTTCCTTCAATAGACTCATTTCCTGTATTGTTGACTTCAAAGTCCACAAGAATAAAATGATCACGCAAAGGAGCTTCCCCCTCCATTTCTTCCAAAATTTCAAAGTTTTTAACTATTACTTCGTATTCACCCAATGTACTTTCAACTCTACCTGTCTCTCCCAGGCTTAAAATTTCGTCACTATCGGTTTCTTCTTGAGACTGTTGTTCTGTCGATTCATCATTTTCTTCTTCACTATTAC
>NZ_WJEB01000087.1:0-458 GCF_010994085.1 Gracilibacillus saliphilus
CAAGTTAAGTACAGACCTCATCCAAAACCACGATGTAATCTGTATCGAAGACTTGAACACGAAAGGAATGTTGCGCAACCATAAACTAGCAAAATCTATAGCTGACGTATCATGGTCGAGCTTTGTATCCAAACTAACATACAAAGCAGCATGGTACGGCAAAACGATCGTGAAAATAAGTAAATGGTTTCCATCAAGTCAAATATGTTCTGCTTGTGGATATCACGATGGCAAGAAGTCGCTTGAGATAAGGGAATGGACTTGTCCAGTTTGCCATACTCACCACGATCGAGATGTCAATGCGAGCAAAAATATTCTAGCCGAAGGATTACGAATGGTAGCTTCGGCTTAAACAACCAATAAAACCGTAGGGACTACGGGGATAGCTTGGTAAAGAAGAGAAACCACTGTTAGGGAAGAAATAACCTAATAAGTACGCTCTGTTCCCAAGAATCCCC
>NZ_WJEB01000088.1:0-445 GCF_010994085.1 Gracilibacillus saliphilus
TGATGTTTGCGAAAAGAAGTGGTGGAGGAATCGGTAGAAGGGATACTGTTAATCATTCTAATAGTAAAGGTTTTGATGATAACAAAAGAAATAGAGTTCATATGAACGAAGATGGAACGTTAAAACCTAACGTCAAATATCAAACAGGTGAATATAATTACGATTATAAAACAGATGAATTAGGAAGGTTAACTGAATTCAATGCGGACGACTTAAAGTTAACAAAGCGTGATAATAGATTACCTCACAAAACTGATACCCCTGGTAAGGAATCGGGAGATCATGCTGGCCATCTAGCAGGAGATCGATTTGGTGCTTCTCCAGAATTAGATAATCTAGTTTCACAATCTAGTAGTGTTAACTTAAGTAAATATAAAAAGTTAGAAAATAAATGGGCTAAAGCAATTGAAGAAGGTAAGCACGTTTCTGTGAATGTAAAAATTAA
>NZ_WJEB01000089.1:0-437 GCF_010994085.1 Gracilibacillus saliphilus
GCAACCCCTTATGAGGAAGCAGTGGAACGGATTCAAGAAGAATTCTCCAAAAATAATATAGACGAGTTTACCCAAATGATCCGTGAAGTCCAGCCCTACAATCGTACCACGATGCCGAAAGATCCTTTTACCGGTCAAGATGCCGCAAAGTTAGGCAGTGAATTCATAGGAACCAATGATCTATATCGTGCGGCAACAGGGGAAGAACCATTCTCTGGTGAAACGTTAACCGCTGGAGAGCGGATGGCGGCCGTCGGTTGGAGCGCCTTAATGTTTATTCCACCAGCAAGATTAGCGAAAATAGGAAAGGCAGGTAGAGGCATTTCCGCCGTGCAAGGAGTCAAAGCTGGCACCGCTTCTGCCAAAATGAAAAAGCTGAGCGAACTGTCTAGCAATACCCTAAAAACCACGAAACAACAAGTGAAAGAACTATCCGC
>NZ_WJEB01000009.1:0-23852 GCF_010994085.1 Gracilibacillus saliphilus
ATTTTTATTTTGTTCATTATAAAAATTGTCAACCTATTACTTATGACAAGAGTTGTTGCACCTTCTCAGAGTCGATTACGGAAACTCCTGCTGGAATAGCACGAACCGAAAATCCAATTTGCACCGTGTTTTTCTTTGCAAAGTTAGTTGAGGCCGTGGCCGCGGAAAGCGTAGTAATTAGTCAGAGCGTTGCCTATATACGTCAAACATTTAAAAATAACTACTTCGTTTACACGGTCATTGCGCTGATTTTATACTTTCCATATAAAAAGAGATAAACCACATGTGGCTTATCTCTTCTTACATACAAAAAAGAGGCGTTGATTCTCTTCGGGTTCTTCTACTTCTTCGATTGAAAAATCTCCATGAACCGTGACAGATTGAAAACCCGATTTTTCAAGTAGTTCTTTGTACGTTTCAACGGTAAACGTTCGTTGATAATGTTGTTCATCGAAGCGTTCGTATTGACCAGTCTCTTCATTCAACAGAAAAAAGGTAAGATCGTGTTCGACACTTCCAGTCTCTCTACCTTGTTCACAAAACCAAACATATGAAATATCATCATAAATCTCAGCAAATGTTTGTCCGACCATATTCTCATTAAAATGGTTTAAACTGTGGACATCAAATATAAATAATCCGTCGTTTACGAGACTTTCCCTAACATTTGTAAACACTTTTTCCAAGTCCGCTCTAGTAGTAATATAGTTAATCACATCACAGAGGCTCACGACGATGTCAAATTTAGTTAATCCTTGTAATAGACGAATATCTTGTTGAATATATTGGACGCCAGATGTATTGGCCTGGGCAAAAGCAAGCATATCCTCTGAATAGTCAACACCTGTAACGGAAAAACCGGAATACGCAAATTGATGACTTAATCTCCCGGTCCCACAGCCAAGATCTAGCATCTTACCTTGCTTACAAAAATGTTCGACAAATGATTGCCATTGATCATATGGGGCATCATCCATCAATACATCATAAATATATGCTAATTTGGAATATGCCATTTTAAAATTTCACTTCTAGCTGAGGAGCATCTCCCCAAAGTTTTTCTATGTTATAATATTGGCGTTCATCACGGTGAAATACGTGACAAACAAGGTCTCCCAAGTCGACTAGTATCCATCTTGCTTGCTCGAATCCTTCCATCCGCTTCACATCAATATTTTGTTCATCTGCAATATCTTTTACTTCACGTGCGATTGCTTGGACTTGACGCTCATTAGTTCCCTCACAGATTAGAAAATAATCAGCAATTAAGGAAACATTCTGCATGTCTAATAAGACAATATCCTCTGCGCGCTTGTCATCACAACCTTTTGCTACTAAATCGACTAATTGTTTACTTTCCATTCATGTTCCTCCCTATTTTTTCATTATATAATTGAAATGTATCTGGATAAATCGGTTGGTTTTTACTCATCAAAAAGCTAATCGTGTTTCGTGCTGCCATCCAACATGCTTGATCAATATCATCAAGGACGATGTTTCGAACCTCATCCACTCCTGGAAAATCCCGCCCCGGTTCAATATAGTCTGCAATAAATATCACTTGATCCATACGTGACATATATCGTTTACCTGTAGTATGCCAATAAATCGCACTTTGTATTTCAGGATCACAAATACCAACTTCCCGTTCAATCATCTTGGATCCAACAGGACCGTGCCACAATTCTTGGTGATAATCCAAAAGATCTTGAGGTAATCTTTCTTCGATAATCCATCGTTTCATTTCCTCTGGATGACGATATTTGGCATAATCATGAAAAATAGCTGCAAGCTCTACCTTTTTTAAGTCGACATCATAATGATTAGCCAGTTCCAATGCCGTCTCCATTACACGTACAGTGTGCTCGTACCGTTTTTTCGTTAGTTGTTTTTCTACTATTTTTAGTGCTTCTTTTCTTTGCAATTTTCTACACTCTCCCTTTTTGTTAGAAAAAGGATTAATACATTTTATGAATATAAATCATATTTATTAATAATTGCGATTACTTCTGGTGTCGTTAAATATCGGATCGATTGTCCTTCCCTGAGGCGCTTACGAATCATGGTTGAAGAAATGTCCATTAACGGCATTTCAACCTTTTCTACAGGATATGGCGAATTCGTTGTTGATCCTGGGCGATTCACACCTACAAAAGTAACTAACTCCACCAATTCTTCGATCCGGTGCCACTTTGGTAAATATTCGACCATATCGCCACCAATAATAAAATAAAATTGATAAGCAGGAAATTGTTCTTTCAATGTTTGAATTGTATTTAATGTATATGATTTACCTTCCCGTTCCACTTCCAACGTTTGAACACGGAAAGCAGGGTGGCCTTGAGTAGCAGCTTTCGTCATGTCGACGCGGTCTTTGGCTGTTGTTTTAGCCTCTTCTTTATGTGGCGGTTGATAGGACGGAATGAACCAGACCTCATCAAGCGCTAATTGCTGATAGACCTGCTCTGCCATTAGCAAATGCCCATAATGAGGTGGATCAAACGTACCTCCAAACAACCCTATTCGTTTCAAGCTTCCCACCTTCTTTTACGGTAACGTTATCTTCTTATTTTCTTCTGATTCTTTATATAACACAATCGTATTTCCAATGATCTGTACAATATAAGCTGCAGTACCTTCTGCAATCGCTTCTGCTACATCGTCTTTATCTTCCATACAATTTTGCAGAACGGAGACTTTAATTAATTCACGTTTTTCCAAAGCTTCGCTAATTTGTTTAATCATGTTGTCATTAACACCATCTTTTCCCACCTGAAAGATTGGGTTCAAATGGTGTGCTTCCGCGCGTAAAAAGCGCTTTTGTTTTCCGGTTAATTTCACATTATTCACCTCTTAATTTATTTTCCAGTTTATCAATTAAATATGCGACATCAAGATTTTTTCCTGTCCATTTTTCAAATGCTAATTGCCCTTGATATAACAGCATCGCGTGCCCATGGTGAATATTGGCACCGCGCTTACTTGCATCATGTAACAATTGTGTTGTGATCGGTTGGTAGACGATATCACTTACCACCGCATCTTTATTTATATGATCAAGTTGAATGACTTGATCTTCTACATTCGGTTTCATTCCGACAGAGGTTGTCTGAACAATTAAATTATAATTCGCAAGCTGTTCCTCTGCTTCTTGATAGCTTAGTACGTTAGAGTTCACATCACCAAGGCGTAATGGCAGTAGGTCTTTCGCTTTATCTTGAGAACGATTGGCAATATCAATCGTGTCAACACCCTGTCCCATTAATGCCCGATAAATACCACGTGCCGCTCCACCAGCACCTAATAATAACACAGTTGTCTCATGATTTAAAAGGTTAGGATACTGCTCCTTTAGTGAGCGAACATATCCTTCTCCATCTGTACTGTAGCCTTTCCACTTTCCATCGATATTAACGACCGTATTTACGGCACGGAGAATTTCAGCATCTTTATCAATTTCATCCAAATAATTTACTATGACTTGTTTATATGGAACGGTCACATTAAAGCCATCGATTCCGATTTCTTTTAGGTGCTTTAATACCGCCGGCAGTGCTTCATGATCTCCTTCATATAATTTATATTCCCCATCTAATTCAGCTAAATCCAAAAATTGTTGATGAATCCATGGTGATAGTGAATGAGCAATTGGATGGCCGATCAATCCAAGTTTATATAACATGACTTCTCCCCTTCCCTCTTTATCGCAGACACCTAATATGTTTTACTACTAAATTAAAGCAGGACGTAATGAGATCTGTACCCCTTTCGGTACATGAACCGAAACGGTTATACCTCCATCAGGTACAGTAATCCAACCAAGACCTGGTATGACGATATCTGTTTTCTCTTTTGGGATTTTTACGCTTTGTTTCTCTAAAGGCGGCAGCTGTTCAAGTGTCTTTGGACTAGGTGGTTCTAATAAATCCCCGACATGCTTATCATAAAAATCATCTGCATGTTCTAGTTTCGTGCGGTGAACCATCAGTTGATTCGAGAAATAACAAACAAAGGATTGTTTAAGTCCTTTTTCAAAATCAAAGCGAGCAAAACCACCGAAAAAGAGCGTCTGCTTGTCTTGTAGCTGATATATTTTTGGCTTAATTTCCTTCTTAGGTGTAATCACTTTTAAATCTTTATCTGTAACATAGTGGACAAGTTGTTTGCGATTGACTACACCAGGTGTATCGTACATGTTAGATTTTCTATCCAATGGTATTTGAATAAACCCTAACGTAGTCCCCGGAAAATAGGAAGTAGTGATCGCATCTTTTATCCCACTAGATCGTTTAATTAATTGGTTAATAAAAGTAGACTTACCAACATTCGTACAACCGACCACATAGACATCTTTTTCGTTTCTTCTCGCTTCGATTTCTTCTTCTAACTTATCAAAGCCTTGACCTTTTGCCGCTGACACTAGAAAGATATCCTGTACTTTCAAACCATAATCGCTGGCAGTTTTCTTCATCCATTGAATCAATTTGTTTTTATTTGTCGATTTTGGTAATAAGTCTACCTTGTTTCCAATAAGTATGATTGGATTATTTCCGGTCAAACGCTGTAATCCTGTAATAAAACTGCCATTAAAATCGAAAATATCAACAATCTTAACAACTAAACTATTGGTATCACTAATTTGATTAATCATTCTTAAATAATCATCATCGGTATATTCCACATCTTGCACTTCATTATAATGCTTCAAACGGAAACAACGCTGACAAATAATCTGTTCATTTTCTAACGCACTTTTTGGCACATAGCCTGATTTCGATTTATCTTCCGTTTGAATTTCGGCTCCACAGCCTTCACAAAAAATCTCCTCCATCATTTTTCCTCCCACGTGATCATGCCTTTTCTACGCATCCAGTTTAATATTCGACGTTCAATCATTCGGTTAAATCTAGTTATCTTTCCGTCTGTCTCGACAATCGGTACTACTAATATCGTGTGATACCCTGCAAAATTTCCTCCTAGAACATCGGTCAAAAGCTGATCTCCGATTACGACAATTTCTTCTTTAGGTAATCCCATTTGTTTAGCCGTCCGATTAAATGCACGCACGAGCGGTTTTCTCGCACTATATACATATGGGGCTTCTAACGGCTCTGAGAATACACTGACTCGCTCTTCATCATTATTGGAAATAATCGTTACTTTAATATCGTTATCTTTCATCTCTTTAAACCACTCAATTACTTCAGGTGTTGCATCTTTCACATTCCATCCAACTAATGTATTATCTAAGTCAGTGATCACACCTTTAATTCCCATATCACGAAGTTTCGCTGGGGTTATATCTAAAACACGTTGCACATGTTCGTTAGGTAAAAATTTTTTCAGCAATTAGGTCCACCTCTACTATTTTTTTCAGAATATACATATCTTTTCCTATCATAAACAATTTTCTCATTATGTTCAAAGATATCTCCTACAAAGTCGAAAGTATATCATATATTATGACAAAATGTCTTATATTTATAGGAAAATTGGGCTGTATTCGTAAAATCGTTCGACATTTTCTTACAATAGTTTTTCTTGTGGATAACTTTGTTCACATCATCCACACTTGTCCTACCAAGTTCTAAGATAGTTTCCCACTTTTTATGCACAAGTTATAAACAGGTCTATGTAGATAAGTTAACAGTTGTTCGTTTTCCTATTTCATGCTACATTAACTATAACATGTAGCAGACATCCTATCTATTGGAGGGACAAGCCTTGGAAAACTTATCGGATGAATTGCTAATTGAATCCTATAAAAAAGCTACAGAACTAAGACTCAGTTATGAATTTATACAGTTAATGGAAGAAGAGATGAGACGACGTTCCTTAATGGACTATCTCAAATTCCCGAATTAAATAAGAATGGATTCTCACTTAGGCGGTATTTCCGACTAAGTGTTTTTTTATTTCTCAAGCTCCTTAGTAGAAAAAAATTTTTTTGGCATAATATAAATAGGTAATTTCTCGTCAAAATTACTTTATCAACACCGATGATAAGAACTCCTCTCTTGTATTCTTTGATATTTTTAGATTAGAATATAATAGGATACCATCAAAATTAACTTACACATTGATAAAGTGCTACTTCCATCTACGGATTTTTGCACTCCACTGATGGTTAGCGACACTTTTCAGGAAGGTTAGTGTCCGTTATTCTTCACTTATTTTCATTGACATACTTACTTGAGTTGTCGGATTACGGACAGTTAGCGCCGAGATAAATTTACATAAGGGGGATCATCATTAGATGTTATTTGCAGTATTTTTGCCAGTTTTGCTGGCGATTTTTATCCCATTCTTTAGCAAATGGAAGGAAAAAATTCATACTGGCTACTTTGTCCTTTTAGCTCCATTAGCAGTATTTATTTATTTCGTTCCACACGTAGGGAATGACTTTTCACCAGTTAGTCAATCGTACAACTGGATCCCGTCTCTCAATATTGGATTAGATTTTTATTTGGATGGGTTAAGTTTATTGTTTGTCTTATTGATTAGTGGGATTGGAACATTAGTCACATTTTATTCCATTTTTTATTTGCACAAATCAGAAAGATTGGATCAATTTTACGTTTATCTCCTGCTTTTTATGACTGCCATGTTTGGGGTTGTCCTATCAGATAACGTATTTGTTCTCTATTCATTTTGGGAACTTACCTCGATTTCATCATTCCTGTTAATTGGTTATTGGAATTATAGAGAAGGATCTCGATATGGTGCCTTGAAATCCATGCTTATTACTGTTTTTGGTGGTTTAAGTATGCTTGGTGGTTTTATCCTATTATCTATTATAACCGAAACAACAAGTATTCAAGCAATGATGGAACAAGCAGATGTAATTCTATCTAGTGAATATTTTGGCTTGATTTTAGCGCTAATTTTATTAGGGGCTTTTACAAAGTCTGCTCAATTTCCTTTTCACATTTGGTTACCAGATGCAATGGAAGCACCTACTCCAGTAAGTGCGTATTTACACTCTGCCACAATGGTTAAGGCGGGGATATTCCTTGTAGCTCGATTTACACCAATCTTTTCAGGTAGTGATTGGTTTTTCGTATTTGTCAGTGGAATCGGAATCCTGACGCTTGTCTGGGGTTCATATATGGCTGTTCGACAAACAGATCTAAAGGGAATACTTGCTTTTTCTACGATCAGTCAGTTGGGTATGATTATGTCGATGCTAGGGTTCGGCACAAGTGTAGCGATATTTGCTGCTGTATTCCATATTCTAAACCACGCTACATTTAAAGGTAGCTTATTTATGATTGCAGGTATTGTCGATCATGAAACAGGAACACGTGACATACGACGTTTAGGCGGTTTAGCTACTTTGATGCCTATTTCTGCCACCTTAGCGTTTTTTGGGACATTCTCAATGGCAGGTGTGCCATTACCATTCCTAAATGGGTTTTATAGTAAGGAAATGTTTTTCGATGCATCATTAGAGATACATGAATCATCAATCGCTTTTGCCAATGTGTTAGCTCAAGCGATTCCGTATTTAGCTGTATTCGGCAGTATTTTTACATTTGTTTATTCCATGTATCTTGTTTTTGGAACATTTATGGGTGAGAAGAAGTTAGATCAGCTTAAGATGAAGCCACATGAAGCACCGATTGGTATGCTTATTTCACCAATTATTTTAGTATTAGGAGTTGTTATCATTGGAATCTTCCCTAATCTGGTGAATAGCTCTTTCCTTGCTCATACCACAGAAGCGATTTATGGTCAGCCAATGGAAGCAAAGCATGTTGAATTCTGGCATGGTTGGATAACTCCACTTTACATGTCATTAATTGTAGTAGGTGTTGGTGCCGTACTTGCTTTCACAAGAAAATCTTGGAATAGCATTTACAACTTCTTCCCTGGCAAATTAAGCTTCAACAAAGTCTATGACTTTTTAGTAGATCAGTCAGAGAAAGCATCTGCTAAAATTACCAATCTGTATATGACAGGTTCACTGCGTCTTTATATGGCACTGATTTTAGTTGCTATTTTAGTGTGTAGTTTCGGTGTGCTATGGATTACAGATGGATTTGCTTTCGATACAACTGGACTTGCTGAAATTACAGTACATGAAATATTAATTGCTTTAACAATGGCTGTAGCTGCTATTTGTACGATCTTTACAAGGAACAAAATTGCAGCGATTCTAATATTAGGTGTTGTCGGATACGGTTTAGCCTTATTATTTGTGGTATACCGAGCGCCAGACCTTGCGTTAACACAATTAGTAGTAGAAACCATTACCGTTGCTTTATTCCTGTTATGTTTCTATCACTTACCTAATCTACGTGAGCGTACGGAACAGGTATCTCAAAAGTTAATTAACATCGTCATTTCAGTTGCTTTTGGCTCCTTGATGACAGTAGTAGCAATATCTGCTCACAGTACGAAGCTTTTTGATAAGATTTCAGACTATTTTCTTGAAACGGCGTATAAGCTTGGGGGCGGTAATAATGTCGTCAACGTTATTTTAGTAGATATGCGTGGTATTGATACCTTATTTGAAATTGTCGTATTAGGAATTGCTGCTTTTGCTATTTACGGATTAATTAAATTACGCAACAAGAAGGAGGCAGAATAAATGGAAATAATCATGTCGATTCTTGCAGGCGTATTGTTCACAACAGGTGTTTATAACTTGTTACAGAAACAAATGCTTCGAATTATTATCGGAACCGCACTGATTTCACATGGTGCACACCTATTTATATTAACGATGGGGGAATTAAAAACAGGTGCTCCCCCTATCCTCGATTACGATATCGAACATTATGCAGATCCATTACCACAGGCACTGATTCTGACTTCCATTGTTATCAGTTTCGGTGTAACAAGTCTTTTATTAGTACTTGCGTATAGAGCGTCTAAAGAGAATGGAACAGACAATATGGAAAAATTGAGGGGTAACGAAAATGATTAGTAACTTAGCAGCTTTACCAATTGTCATACCGTTGATTGCTGGTGTACTTGCCGCACTGTTTCATAAAAAGTTGAAAATAGTGCGTGTATATGCTCAAGTACTGACATTGATCAATACAGGTGTGGTTGCGTATATTTTATTTTATGTTCATCAAAACGGATCTGTTATATTAGAATCTGGGGACTGGATGGCACCATTTGGAATTGTTTTAGTTGCAGATATGTTATCCATGACTCTAGTATTAACTACTAATATTGTCGCAATAGCATGTATCTTCTATGCACCTAAATCACTTAGTCAAAAACAGGAAGAATTTTATTTCTACACGTTTTACTTCCTTTTGATTTCCGGTGTATCTGGTGCGTTTATTACAGGTGACTTGTTTAACCTATTCGTGTTCTTTGAAGTGTTATTAATGGCTTCTTATGGATTGATTGTTTTAGGTGGGGAAAAAGTACAGTTACGGGAATCGATGAAATATGTGTTGATTAATCTATTTTCATCGATGTTGTTTGTTACAACGATCGCATTCTTATATTCCGTTGTCGGAACAGTAAATATGGCGCAAATAGCAGAGCGTGTTGGAGAAGTTGAACAGACTGGTATTCTGACTACGATCGGTATCTTATTATTCTTTGTATTTGGTACAAAGGCCGCTCTCTTCCCGCTTTATTATTGGTTACCAAGACCCTATATTGCACCGAATCCGGTAATTTCTGCCCTTTTTGGTGCCCTATTGACTAAAGTCGGGATTTATTCGCTTTTACGTGTATTTTCCTTAATATTTGTACATGAGCGTGATGTAACACACGAATTCTTTATTTGGATTGCAGCCCTCACCTTGATTTTCGGTTCGATAGGTGCATTATCAACCAACAATATTAAGCTTGTTGTTGCCTATAACATCATTCCTGCTGTCGGTTTTATGCTCGTCGGTATCGGAGTGTATAACAGTACCGGATTTAGTGGGACTGTATATTATTTAGTACATGATATGATCATCAAAGCAGCGTTATTTTTATTAGTTGGGGCCGTAGCATACCTTGCTGGCACCAGTGACCTAAGAAAAATTCGGGGATTAATCCATCATTATCCACTGCTTGGCTGGATGTTCTTTATTTCCGCCTTTGTACTAGCAGGAATCCCACCATTTAGCGGATTTGTCGGAAAACTTGTTTTATTACAAGGTGCAATGGAAGCTGACAGAATTGTCATTGCAATCATAGGTCTTGGATCAAGCCTACTGATCTTGCTATCTGTAATTCGGATATTTGTTCGTGGTTTTTGGGGAGAGAAAGACGAATCGATTACCCCTAATAGAAACGCAGCAAGAGGATTTATCATGCCTATAGCATTTCTGCTCTTTTTCTCGATATTACTCGGAGTTGGTGCAGAATGGTTCTACCCAAGTATCGAATCAATCGGGGACTACTTGATGAATCCAGAAAACTATATTGAATCTATTTTAAAGGAGTAAATCATTATGCCTCTTCAAATAATCTTAAATTTAGTTATCGCGATCATGTGGATGTTTTTGGGTGAGACATATACATTTGTATCATTCCTGACTGGGTATATAATTGGGGCATTACTGTTATTTATGTTAAGAAGGTTTATTCCAGATGCGTTTTACTTGGAGCGCGTCTGGAAAATGATTAAACTGGTGTTCCTATTTATAAAAGAGCTATTGATATCTAATATTGACATAGTAAAGTGGGTATACAAGCCACAAAAGGATTATAAGCCTGGTATTTTTGCTTTACCTACTGATTTAAAAAGCAACTGGGAAATTACGATGTTAACCTCATTAATCTCGCTCACTCCAGGAACACTTTCAGTAGCTGTTTCAAAGAATAATGATACCATTTATATTCATGCAATGGATATAGATGATAACGAAACAGCAATTGAAGCTATTAAAACAACATTTGAAAAAGCGATTATGGAGGTGACAAGATGAATGATATCATCTATATGATTACAATCGTTTGTATGATTGTCATCACCATATCGATTTCCTTACTTTTATATCGTGTGGTCAAGGGGCCTACTAATCCAGACAGAGCTGTCGCATTGGATGCAATTGGAATTAACTTGATGGGGATGGCAGGTCTGGTTGCAATTATGCTTGTCACTACACGTTTAAACGATGTTATCTTATTAATTGGCGTTTTATTATTCATCGGAACGATTGCGTTAGCAAAATATTTAGAAAAGGGTGTTATCATTGACAGGGACAACGATTGAATTCATCATGCAAATCATTATCATCTTATTTCTTGTGATCGGAACATTTTTCGTGTTATCGGCCTCTATTGGTGTCATTCGCTTCCCGGATGTATACACCCGTCTGCACGCCTCCACTAAGGCGGCAACGTTGGGGATTTCCGGTATAATGATCGGTGCGTTTATCTTTCTATATGTCGAGCACGGGATGGTAAGTGGGAAATTAATATTAGGAATTATTTTCATTTTGCTTACAGCTCCTGTTTCTGCTCATATGATCGGGCGTGCAGCACATGCAACTGGTGTAAAACCTTGGTCGCATGATGGCAATACAAGAGACGCTTATGCAGATTCTTTTAAAGATGAATAATATATTTTTAGCCTTGTAATCCGTTGAGGATCACAAGGCTTTTTATGTGGATTTTGTGATGACAAAAAAGCACTCCGTTATAAAAAACAACGAAAATATAACTTGACCATATGACACAATGGACAAACGTTCGGCATAAGATGAAATATGGGCGAATACCTACTGTCTGTCTAGGAGGTGTCATATTGTCAATATTGTTCGGGATTTTGGCGATTATTAAAGAAGCTTTATTTTTCGTTGCCTATGTAAAAAACAATACCTTTCCACAACCACTGCCTGCAGATGAAGAAGCGGAAATGATTAAAAAAATGCAGGAAGGCGATGAAAATGCTCGCAACAAACTAATTGAACACAACTTAAGATTAGTAGCACATATTGTTAAGAAGTTTGAAAATACCGGAGAAGATGCTGAAGATTTAATTTCGATTGGCACCATTGGCCTTATAAAAGGCATAGAGAGCTATTCCAGTGGCAAAGGGACTAAATTAGCCACATATGCCGCAAGATGTATCGAAAACGAAATTCTCATGCATTTAAGAGCAATGAAAAAGACAAAAAAAGATGTATCATTACAAGATCCGATTGGTCAGGACAAAGAAGGAAATGAAATCAGTCTGATTGATATTTTAGAAGCGGAGAACGAAGATATTACCGAAGCGATTCAATTGCATATGGAATTAAAAAAGATTCAAAAATACTTACGAGTGTTAGATAAACGGGAAAAAGAAGTGATAATTGACCGTTTTGGATTAGGAAAGACAGATGAATTAACACAAAGAGAAATTGCCAAAAAGTTAAATATCTCGCGCAGTTATGTATCTCGTATTGAAAAGAGAGCTTTGATGAAAGTGTTTCATGAGTATTACCGCAATGAACTGAAATAGCTGTCGAAGTTTCGACAGCTATTTCTTATTCGTATTTTTCACAACATCGATAATTATCTTCGCTGCATTTGTCGCTGCCTTTTCGAGGAAGGAATCAAATGATACCGAAGAATTTTTTCCCGCTATATCTGATAGTGCTCGAATAATAACAAATGGTCTGGAGTACTGGTAGCAAACCTGTGCAATCGCTGCTGCTTCCATTTCTGCTGCAATCATTTCTGGGAATTTTTCACGAACGAATTGAACTTTCTTTTCGTCTTGCATAAATGCATCTCCCGTACTGATCAAACCTTTCATTGCTTCTATTCCATCTAATTGTTTAGCGGCGAGCATAGCTTTTTCGATTAATATTGGATTTGCTTGAAATAATGCAGGTAAGCCCGGTACTTGGCCATACTTATAATCAAATGCAGTTACATCTACATCATGATGTACTACCTCCGTAGATATAACAATATCCCCTACTTCTAGATCATGATGAAATCCGCCTGCTGATCCAGTGTTAATCACATAGTCAGGCTGATATCTTTCAAATAAAATAGTCGTAGCAATCGCAGCATTCACTTTGCCGATACCTGATTTTAATAATACTACGTCTTTTCCTTCTAATTTACCGACAAAGAAATCACTATTGGCAATTCTCTCTGTACCTGTTATCTCCATTTTCTCCTTAAGTAGTTCTACTTCTTCATCCATTGCGCCAATGATACCAATCATGTTTCGTCCTCCTACTCTGTACTTGTTGTTTCTTAATCTGTTTCATCTTCATTATCATTCGAGTTGTCGTTGTGCTTACTTTCAATTAGTTCTTCCACTAAGAGTGGTTGCCATCCTTGTTCTTCCACCCATTGCATTGTCACACGGTACGTTTCAGACTGATTTGATCTAGGTGAAACAGTTGCTTCTACTCTCTGATCTCCAGCTCGACCAAACCACCAGGTAACCTGTTCATCTGTCGGAATACTTGTAGCTACTTCCACAGCTTTCATCATTTCCTGCCAGTCAACCGTTTCTTTCTCAAATGTTGTCGTATGAGGCTCTTCTTGTTCCGTACCAATTGGCTCCCAATTTCCTTCATATGCATAACTAACATTTTCATCATCTGATTCTACTTCATTAAGCTGAACACTTTCGTTATTTTGTTCCTCTTCCTCTTCTTCTGTTTCACTCTCTTCTACTTCCAATTCTCCCTCTTCCACTCCCAATTCATCCTGGTCTTCTGCTAATGTATGTTCATCTGGATCCTCACCTTGGATCTCTTCTGTATCATTATTATCTTCATCATCATTCGCTACTGGCGCGTCTTGATCACCTCCACCAAAAACAATAAGTGAAATGATCACAATAACTAAGACTCCACCGACAATACTTAACCATGTAATAGCTTTTGTGTTTGTTCTTTTTTTCTCAAACCTATCTTTTCTTGTAATTCTTCCAAATTCATCCGCCATTTTTCCACCCTCCCAATCGTAATTATACTAAAAATTATTTTCTTTCACCATGACAAGCTCTATTTTTAGGAAAATCGATCGATTTTTTTCTTTTTTTGTCATACTTGCAGGAGTTTGTCCATAGATATGGAATATAATAAATGAAAGAAAAAGTAAGGAGCGTGTGCTATGTTGAGAACGACTACGTTTGATCGCAATTTATGGCAACTAACTACCTTTGAATCAATTAGCTATGATAAAGAGAACCAGGTCTTATTTATTCATTTTCTCGATGACACCACGCTGCAATTCTGTTCTGTTACGGAAGAGCTTGTCTTTCAATTTATACTCGCTAAGAACAAAGAAAATTTCATTGAAAAAGAACTTAAACCGTTATTAATTTCTTCTAACATTTAATGCGTGTTAACCTAGGAGCGAGAAACTAGCTTCATATCACTATATTATTCATTAATGAAAAATGGATGTCTATTTTTAACAGACATCCATTTTTATTACTAACTTACTGTACACTAATTATTTTTACGTTCATATCACCAGCTGGGGTAGGTACCACCACTTCTTCTCCAATGGAGTGACCTAATAAACTTTTGGCGATAGGAGAATCATTGGAAATTTTTCCTTCAAAAGGATCTGCTTCTGCACTACCAACGATAGTGTAGCTTTCTTCTTCACCATCAGGCAATTCTTGAAATGTAATGGTTCTACCTAATGATACGACATCAGGGTTTGCATCTTCATCCTTAATAATAACTGCATTTCGAATCATATTTTCTACTTGTACAATTCGAGATTCAACGAAAGCTTGTTCATCCTTAGCTGCATCATACTCTGAGTTCTCGGATAAATCACCGAAATCTCTGGCAATTTTGATGCGCTCTACAACTTCTTGTCTTCGTTCTGTTTTTAAATATTCCAATTCTTCTTCTAATTTTTTCAAACCATCTTCTGTCATGTAAAACTCTTTTTCTTCTGGCATGATCCTACACTCCTTCAATCTACTGCTTTGAATCAGTTTATGCAAATACCCTTTACATTTTATGATATCTGCTTAAAAAAGAACACTCTTTTACAGCATTTATCATTATGTAAATGCTTTATTTACTAACCACTACTATCTCAAATTTTTTCATTTTTTTCAATAGTTTTATTTATAGTATTTTAAGAAAAATCGCAAAGCGCCCAGCCGTGCATAGATTTTATTCAAGCTCTAATATCTTTTCAATTTTTGTTGCTAATAAATCTATAGCAACCACGTTTTGTCCACCTTCAGGAATAATGACATCTGCATATCGTTTAGTAGGTTCAATAAATTGTAAATGTGCAGGACGTACGGTTTGGATATATTGATTAATCACAGAGTCAATCGATCTTCCTCGTTCATTAATATCCCGTAATAACCGACGAATAATACGTAAATCTGCATCTGTATCAACAAAAACTTTTATATCCATTAATTCCATCAACTTTGGATCATCGAGAATTAATATCCCTTCAATAATAATAACATCTTTTGGTTCAATTGGAATCACATCGTCAGATCTAGTATGGATCGTGTAATCATATACCGGCTTTTCTACTGGCTGATGATCTAATAACTTCTTAATATGTTCAATTAAGAGATTATTATCAAAAGCTAATGGATGATCATAGTTTGTTTGCAGTCTTTCTTCCATCGGAATATCCGACTGATCCTTATAATAATAATCTTGCTCAATCACAAGGACAGATTGGTCTGTAAAACGATTTTGAATGGCTTTTGTTACAGAGGTTTTCCCTGATCCCGATCCACCTGCAACTCCGATTATAACTGGTTTTTTCTTACTCATGTTGTGCACCTCTACTTTTACTTTTTCACACTGATTGCCACACCGTCTCCAACCGGCAAAATAGTAGTATGATAAGCCGGATGCTGCAATAACCATTGATTATACTGATCGATTTTATTTGCAAGCTTTTGTAACCTTTTCGGCGCTTCTTCAGGAGTTACGACCCATCCTTTAAAAAGGACGTTATCAGTCACAATCATGCCTTGATCAGCAAGTGTTTGTCCATATGTTTCGAAAAAGTGGCGATATTGCCCTTTTGCTGCATCGATAAAAATCATTTGAAATGGTCCTTTTGCTGCAACTTTTTCATCTACCTCTAAAGCATCCCCAAAAATAACATCAATATGTTCCTCTTGATTCTGAACCTGTATATTTTTTATCGCCCGATCATACATTTCCTGGTTTCTTTCGATCGAGACTATTTGGGCATCAGATTTTGCTTCTAACATTCTTAAAGCAGAGTACCCGATTGCAGTGCCAATTTCAAGTATTTTGGTTGGCTGATGGAGACGAATCAATTGTTGGATTAAAGCAATACCTTGTTTATCCATTATTGGTACATGATTTTGCAGCGCTTCTTCCTCTAATTGGTAAACCCAATCAGCTTGGTTTGGCGTTATTGTATCCAGATATTTGATTACATCTGTATGGTTCATTCTTTGTCATTCCCTTCTAAAACAAGGTAAAAAGCAGGGGCAGTTTCCCCCTGCTTTTGCTATTCCTCGTTATGAATATACTCATCTTCCAAGTTTTGATGTTCTTCATACGTAGTAGAATAATGTACGTTTCCATCTGAATCTGCTAAGAAGTATAAGTAGTTATTTTCTTCAGGATCAAGCACTGCAGATAAAGAGCTTTCCCCGAAGTTAGCAATTGGACCAACTGGTAATCCTTGTACTTGATAGGTATTATATGGTGAATCTATTTCATAATGATCATACGTTAATCTTGAAATATGCTCTCCATGGGCATAGATAACAGTTGGGTCTGTTTGTAATTTCATACCTTCGTTCAATCGATTATTAAACACACCCGCAATTTCTCTTCGATCTTCTTCTGATGGTGCTTCTTCCTCTACTAAAGATGAGAAAGTAATCACTTCATGGATGGAGAGATCTGATGCATCTATCTGGTCATAGTATGCAACAACAACGTCATTGGTTTTATTGAGCATTTGGGTAATGATATCATCGATAGTTGGTTCATCCGTATAGAATTCATATGTTGCCGGGAATAAATATCCTTCTAACGGATAAACAATATCTTCTGCTAAGATCTCTTCGGTTAATACATTTGGATATTGTTCGATCAAACCTTCGATATACGACTGATCCGTCATTTTTTCTAAAAATTCTTCACTGTCGATACCTGCATGTTCCTGATAGATGGATGCAATTTCTTCAATATTTCTACCTTCCGGTACTGTAACACGTAATTGTGCTTCTTGTTGAAGCGATCCTGTTCCCAGCACTTCTGTCACTTCTGCTAACGTCATAGAAGGTGACAAACTGTAATCCCCTGCTTGAAAATCAGCTGCATTATTAAATTTAACGTAAAAACGATAGATCAAACTATTGGCGATAATGCCTTCATCTTCCAATATATTAGCAATATCTGAGCTTGATGATCCTAATGGTATCGTAACATTGACCGTTTCATCACTGTCCGGATCAACTGGTGATAAACCTTTTTTTACGTACTTATAACCGCTAAAGCCACCAATTATGATAATCGCTGTTAACACGATAAATACAATTAAGATAATTTTTCGTGCAACACTAGCTTCTTTCGCCCGTTCTTGAGAAATTTCTTTTTATGTAAGTTTCTTTTTAGACTTGTTGTTTTTCTCTTCTTTTTCTTTACTTTTATCATTACTCATATAGGTCTCCCCTTTCACCCGATATATTATACTACAAATTTTGCAAAAGGGAAACATAAGGGAAAAAGGGAGTAATAAATAAAATATCACTACATTGGATCTGACCTTAAGGTTCACTTTGTCAAATGGTTTTGACTCGATAAAAGTTAGCTGAAGGGGCAAAACCCACAGAAAGGAAAGTGGACAGCGGGAGTGGAGGTTATCTGGTTGATGCACGAATTTTATACTTCTGTCCAAACGAGAAAAGGCTTAGTGCACCCGTTAAACTTTAGAATCAACTGAGAAACGCTCCGTTTCACGAGGAAAACAGTTAAATTAAACTGTATGATTTCCGTGTAAAGGTTATTTAACAGGGAAATCTGTCCATGCAAATGAACAGTTTTCCGCGTAAGAAGTTAGTTTATCATAGTTAGATGTATGCTAAATATATTAACTTACCTCTTTTAAAAAGTTCGCCTTTTTATCATTATTGCAATTGTTTATTGCGAAATAGCATTCCTTTGTAACCAGTTGAATTCAATGCGCAGAGCGCCCGCTTAAAACGTAGTGACTTCAGAATTAACGGAGATAAAGAAATCACGTGAGCGCGTCTAGACAAATTGCCTACATGTTATCCACTTCCCCAAGATTTATAAATTCCCAACAATAAAAAACTGACTGGCAACCCCAGTCAGTTTTGTTCTTTTTATTCTGTTAGATCGTTTTCTGCTACTGTGTTTAATACTTCTTCGACCATGTCCCATTCATCGTCAGATTCAATGTGATACAGAGCGAGATCATCGTCGTTTTCTTTCTCTTCGTAACGGAATGCGAATACTTCTACTTCTTCGTCTTCTTTCTGTTCAGCTGGTACTACTGCTACGTAAGATTCTTGTGTCTGATCGACATCAAATGTAAACAGAACTTCAAATAAATGTTCTTCGCCGTTTTCATCAGGAATGATGATACGTTCTTTTTCTTCTAGTGCCATTTGTAATCCTCCTTCATGTTTGACTATCCAAGTAACCTTGCAAAATCATGACGGCTGCCATCTTATCAATTACTTTCTTGCGTTTCGAACGACTCATATCCGCTTCTAATAAAACCTTCTCTGCAGCCATTGTTGTGAGTCGTTCATCCCAAAGAATAACCTCTTTCGAAAAGGTATCTTCTATAAACTTCGCAAAATCTTGCGATGCTTCACCTCTAAAGCCGATTGAACCATCCATATTTTTTGGTAAGCCAATGACGACTTTTTCTATAGTATGTTCATCGATCAATTGTTTAAACGTATCTTCTACCGATTTATAATCTGGTTCCTGCCAATGAATCGTTGTTAAACCTTGGGCAGTCCACCCTAATGCATCACTGATCGCCACACCGATCGTTTTTGATCCTACATCTAGTCCTAATACTTTTGTCATTTCTTGTTATTGGCGCTAATGTAATACTTGACTAATTCTTCAATGATTTCATCGCGCTCAATTCTCCTTATTAAATTTCGTGCATCCTTATGTCGTGGAATATAAGCCGGGTCACCTGATAATAAATATCCAACAATTTGATTGATTGGATGATATCCTTTTTCCTCGAGCGCATTATGCACTAACAACAACACTTCTTCCACATTCTGCTCAATGGGCTCTTCAGAAAAATCAAATTTCATTGTCTTGTCCATTCCATCCATGGAAGCACCCCCAAATAATATTACAACGATTTGTATCTATCTATTATACCTTTTATTAATAAAAATTACCAAAATTATTATACCTCTTGCGCATATTTTTCTACATAAGCAAGAGCTTCTGATAATTTAGTCGCATCTTTACCACCAGCTTGTGCCATATCTGGACGGCCGCCACCGCCTCCGCCACAAATCTTGGCAGTCTCTTTAATTAAATTTCCAGCATGATACCCTTTCGCTACTAAATCCTTAGTAACTCCTGATGCTAACTGTACCTTGTCATTATTGACTGCAGCAAGCAAAATAATACCTGATTCTAATTTTTGTTTCATTTCATCTACCATTTGACGCAATTGATTCATATCAGAAACATCCACTTTTTTCGCTAACACGTTTACTCCATTTACTTCATGAACATCATCTAGGATCGATGAAGCCTCTAATTGGGAAAGCTTGGCTCGTAATGATTCAATTTGACGATTTTGTTCTTTCATGTCATTAAATAGATGTTCTATACGTTCAGGTACTTGATCTTCTTTTGTCTTCAGTTGATTTGCAGCAGTTTGTAACAATTGATGTTTACCATTCACATATTGATAAGCACTTTTAGCTGTTACTGCTTCGATTCTTCGGGTACCTGCGCCAATTCCTGCTTCCGAAACAATCTTAAATAAACCAATTTCGGCAGAGTTCTGAACATGACAACCACCGCATAACTCAAGACTATAATCACCGATTTGGACTACACGTACAATATCGCCGTATTTTTCGCCAAATAAGGCCATAGCACCCATTTCCTTAGCTTCTTGAATTCCTTTATTACTAATCGATACCGGAATAGAAGCCCAAATTTTCTCGTTGACTCTCTGTTCAATCTCGGTAATTTCTTGCTCTGTTACCGCACCAAAATGAGAGAAGTCAAAACGCAGACGCTCACTCGCTACTAATGAACCGGCTTGATTAACGTGTTCGCCTAATACATCTTTTAATGCTTGATGCAAGAGGTGTGTTGCTGTGTGATTTTTAATAATGTACTGACGGGAGGTTTTGTCAACCTGTGCTTTTACAGCCTGTCCTTTTGTTAGCGTACCTTCCTGAATCAATATACGATGAAGGTTTTGTCCGTTAGGAGCTTTCTGTACATCTTGTACTTCTGCATGTCCACCGTCAAAGGAGATCGTACCTTTATCCGCCATCTGACCACCACTTTCAGCATAAAAAGGTGTTTCAGCTAAGATAACATATGCTTCACTTCCTGCTGTTACAGATTCTACTCGATCTTTACCAGCGACCATTTCCAATACCGTTGTTTCTGCTTGTAAGTATTCATAACCTACAAAAGAGCTTTCTGCGTTGATTTCATTTAATACGCCATCCTGAATTTGCATGGAATCGACTTTTTGGCGAGCATTACGTGCTCTGTCACGTTGCTTGGCCATTTCTTGTTCAAATCCTGCCACGTCAAGCGTAAATCCTGCTTCACCTGCATACTCTTCTGTTAACTCTTTTGGAAATCCATACGTGTCATAAAGGCGGAAGACTTCCTCACCAGGGAATACTTTATTTCCTTTCGCCTTCTCTTGTTCAATGATCGTGTTTAAGATTTGTAAGCCTTCCTGTAATGTTTCATGGAAACGTTCTTCCTCTGTTTTCATCACATTTTGAATAAAGTCTGTTTTATTCTTCACTTCTGGATAGAAAGCTTCCATAATTGCTCCTACCGTCGGAACAAGCTGATACATAAACGGCTTCTCTATTCCAATTTGTTTAGCATAGCGCACAGCACGACGCAGGAGACGACGCAATACATAGCCACGACCTTCATTTGAAGGTAATGCGCCATCACTCACCGCAAATGTTACAGTACGAATATGGTCAGCAATCACTTTAAATGCCACATCTGTTTCTTCTTTTGCTTGATAAGTAGTATTAGCGAACTTTTCTGTTTCTTTTATAATCGGTAAAAATAAGTCTGTTTCGAAATTTGTTTTCGTATCTTGAATCACACTAACTAGACGCTCAAGTCCCATCCCGGTATCAATATTTTTCTTCGGTAATGGTGTATATGTGTCATCCGGATTATGATTAAACTGTGAAAACACTAGGTTCCAGATCTCTAAATAACGTTCATTTTCACCACCTGGATACAGTTCCGGATCATTTGGATCATTACCATATCCTTCGCCACGGTCATAGAAAATTTCGGTATTTGGCCCACTAGGACCTTCCCCAATATCCCAGAAGTTTTCTTCTAGTCGAATAATGCGTTCTTCGGGTAAGCCGATTTTATCACGCCATAGCACATATGCTTCTTCATCTTCCGGGTGTACGGTAACCGATAGTTTCTCCGGATCAAAGCCAATCCATTTGTCACCGGTTAAAAATTCCCAGGCAAAATCGATTGCTTCTTCCTTGAAATAGTCACCAATCGAGAAGTTACCTAACATTTCAAAGAAAGTATGGTGTCTTGCTGTATAACCTACGTTGGTAATGTCATTCGTACGAATTGATTTTTGTGCATTGGCAATACGAGGATTTTCTGGTACTACTCGACCATCAAAATATTTTTTTAAAGTTGCCACACCACTGTTGATCCACAATAATGTCGGATCATCTTTTGGTACTAATGATGCACTAGGTTCAATACCATGACCTTTTTCTTTAAAAAAGTCTAAAAACATTTGTCGCACTTGAGCAGATGTTAAATGCTTCATGATTAATCGCCTCCGTTTATTTGCTTAATTTTCAATAAAAAAACTCCCATCTCTGCCTTAATCAGCAGGGACGAGAGTTATATCCGCGGTACCACCCTAATTACAGTCAACGTGACTGTCACCTTAACATCTGTAACGGTGATGGAACCGGCAGTATTTCGCTGCACTTCAAACTAGCTTCCTGAATCAGAGCATTTAGAATTTCTTTCAGCCACGGAAATTCCTCTCTTTGAAACGATAATCCAGTACTCAGGTTTTTCATCGTTTTTGATTTATTTAACTTCGCTAGCATATTATAGATAACTTTAGGCTATCTGTCAATTGCTTTCACTTGTCTAACCATTAAAGGCACTGCTACTCTAGCAACAGCTAGGAATGGAACTGCAAAAATCATCCCAACCACTCCTGCGGTCTTTGCTGCAATAAATAATGCCAAAATTAAATACACAGGGTGTATGTGAATACTTTTCCCTACAATAAATGGTGAAAGTAGATTACCTTCTGTTATTTGGACTGCTAGCACGACCAACAATACATATAACACCATTTTCGTTGACATGGTAAAGGCAATTAACACAGCAGGGATAGCTCCTATGATCGGTCCAAAATAAGGAATGAAATTGGTAAAACCGATAATTGTTGCCAACACAACTGCATAATTCATCCCAACCCATCTTAACAGAAAGTAACTCACTAAGCCTACGAGAAAACAGACTAATATTTGGCCGCGAATATACTGACCAAGACTTTCTTCCATTTCATGAGCCAATTTTTTCGCGAAAGCTTGATATTTTTGCGGGATCATTCTTAGTATGCTTCTCTGTAATTTCTGATAATCTTTTAGAAAGTAAAAAGCTAAAATGGGGATCACTGCTACCATGACAAAAATATCAAACAACAAAGGGATATTTTTCAATAGGTTGGTAAACTGTTCCCCTAATGTTGTTTCAATATTTTCAAAGAGTTGGTCTAAATGATCATGAAATCCCTCTGAGAGAAATGATGTTTGATCATAAATATCATAGATAAATGTGCGATAAGCATCTACATATTGTGGAATATTCTGTTGCATTTCCTGTAGTTGCTTCATCCACATTGGAAAGGATATATAAATACCATACCCAGTAAGTGCGAAAAAAAGGATATATATGAAAATAATAGCCAATGGCCTTGGAATACGAAAATGATGAAGTTTTTCGACAACTGGATGTAATAGATATGCGATTAATCCTGCGATTAAAAATGGTGCCAACACCTGTAAAATGACAATAAGCACGTGCTTATAGAAAGGAAACAGGATGTACATTAAATAGAGAAACAGAACTGCTAAGCAAAGAATAATCAGTTGCAGAACGAGACGGATTTTGGCTTGATTGGACTTCATTACCTTTCTACACGTCTTTCCTCATCAGAAAATAAATCATCTAATGAGCTTAACGATCCATCCATTTCTACTTCATGCAAATGCAGCATATCATTTTGGACAGATAATTCAATGAAGCAATCCCAGCAATAATATTGCTCAGGACCGATAATTCCGATATTCTTGCTGCGACAATTCGGACAAATCACTAACATTCCCTCACTTTTCCATTTTTATTTTTCATCCTTTCCTTTTTGGAGGGAATTATACATATACTACGGTATTGTTTTTCGAAGTATAGTTTCTGTATATGAAGAGAGGCTTTGATCAATGGAGTTTTTCAGGCGGTGAATCTGTGATGAACACACAATAAATCAAGATTGAAACGGGTCTGATATGACACTTGTATGAGGTTAATATTTCGTCGAAATCCATTCTTGTTCCATTTCATACTACATACCGCTACATCTATTTATCTGACTATTTTGTGCGACAAGGTTATCTATATCAGGCGGACTAGTGAACTACTCCCACCACTTACCAC
>NZ_WJEB01000090.1:0-436 GCF_010994085.1 Gracilibacillus saliphilus
ATTACCCTAAGTTTTATCGACAAATGCTTGAGAAATTAGCAAAAGAACAGCGTAAATTGTCTCGTAAGAAGAAAGGTTCTTCCAATTGGCATAAACAACGTATTCGAGTAGCTAAAATTCAAGAGAAAGTCGCCAATCAACGCAAGAATTTCCTTCACCATCAATCAAAAGAATTAGTAACGAATTATGATGCGGTTGTGATGGAAGATTTGGATATGAAAGGCATGTCACAAGCACTTCAATTTGGGAAAAGCGTAGCTGATAATGGTTGGGGAATGTTCACTTCTTTCTTGCAGTACAAACTAAATGAACAAGGGAAACAACTTATCAAAATAGATAAATGGTTTCCCTCTACAAAAACTTGCTCTAACTGTGGTTCTGTAAAAGAAATCAAATTATCAGAGCGCACTTATCGATGTGATTGTGGACTAAACCT
>NZ_WJEB01000091.1:0-349 GCF_010994085.1 Gracilibacillus saliphilus
AGGTATGTAAGGTGAAGGACGATAAATACCTCCGGTTTCCTCAAACGAAAGAAAGACTGAATATCGGAAAATTGGGTCTTAAAGGGCCATTACAACAAGTTAGAATTATTCCGACCTACGGCGAGTATACGGTAGAATTGGTTTTCAGGAAAGAGGAAGAGAAAGAGTTTGTAGAGCTGGAAGAACAACATATCATGGGTATAGACCTCGGTGTTCATTGTTTGGCAACCATTGTCGATAATACAGGATCCCAACCTGTCATTATCAAGGGCCAAACAGTGAAAAGTATCAACCAATATTATAACAAGCAACGTGCCCATTATTACCGTGTTTTACGACACGGGCAGGG
>NZ_WJEB01000092.1:0-326 GCF_010994085.1 Gracilibacillus saliphilus
TCCATTGAAGGGAACCAAATTAAACTACCGAAACTCGGGCTCGTTCGCTTTGCCAAAAGTCGAGAAGTCGAAGGCCGGATCCTAAATGCCACCATCAGACGTAATCCAAGCGGAAAATATTTCATCTCTATTCTTGCAGAAACAGCTATCCAACCATTAGAAAAAACAGAATCAGCTATCGGCATCGACTTAGGTATGACAGACTTTGCGATTCTTTCGGATGGACAAAAGGTGGATAATCATCGTTTCACCACTAAAATGGAAAAGAAATTAAAACGAGAACAAAGAAAACTGTCCAGACGTGCCCAACATGCGAAAAACAACGG